>CAZNNA010000004.1:0-27999 GCA_964573825.1 uncultured Treponemataceae bacterium | reverse complement strand
GTCGCCCTGTCGCGCAGCCTGGTCGTGGAGCCGGGCGTACTCCTGCTCGACGAGCCCCTGTCCAACCTGGACGCGCTCCTGCGCGAGCAGATGCGCGTCGAGATACGCCGCATCCAGAAGTCCCTCGGCATCACCGCCGTCTACGTCACCCACGACCGGGTGGAGGCCATGAGCCTCTCCGATCGGGTCATCGTGATGAAGGACGGGCGAATACGGCAGATAGGCTCCCCCAACGACATCTACGAGCGCCCGGACTCCGTCTTCGTCGCCGGCTTCGTCGGCAAGGTGGCCTTCTTCCCCGTCGAGGTCAAGGGCGACGACGGCGCGGCCTGCGCCTGCTCCGTACGGGGCAAGCCGGTGCGCGCGGGCTCCAGGGCGCCCGGCGTCGCCGCGGGAAGCGCCGCGGTCCTGATGGCGCGCCCGGAGTCCCTCGTGCTCGGTCGCCCCGGCGAGGGCGTCGCCGACGGCACGGTCAGGCAGAACGTCTACCTGGGCTCGAGCGTCGAGTCCTTCGTTACCACGGAGTACGGCGAGCTCCTCGTGCAGATAGACGACCCGGCGGGCAAGCGCCTGGCCGCCGAGGGCGAGCGCGTCTCCGTATCGTTCAACGAGGACCGCGTCCGCGTGCTGCCGGAGGCCGCCGGCTAGGCCCTAGCGATAGGCGATAGGCGCGCATCCCTGACCGCGATGACGGTCAGGGATGTTTTTTTATTTGACAAAGCATGAAAAACAATGAAACTATGAATTTATGATTGATTCATTCATTCCTTCAGACAAGCGAACCCAAAAGGAAGTGACCCTCCTCGAGGCGGCCCTGGACGTATTCTCGGAATACGGGTACCGCAAGTCGGGGATAGAGGATATCGCCAGGCGCGCTGGCATAGCCAACGGGACGGTCTACCTCTACGCCGACAGCAAGCGGGACCTCTACAGGCGGGCCGTCGAGTACGGGTTCGACAAGTGGCAGGCGCGGGCCGCGAGCGCCGCGGAGGCCGTCGGGAAGGGCCCCGGGACCAGCCGCGCCCGCTTCGAGGCGCTATGCCGCGCCGCGTACTCCTACCTGGCGTCGGAACCGAGGCTCAGGCGCATAGTGGCCCGCGATCCGGCCCTGTTCCCGGCCGCGCCGGGCGACGACGCCGACGATCCATTCGTCGATATAAACCGGCGCTCCGTAGCCATGCTCGAGGCGGCTATCGCCGAAGGCGTCGGCTCCGGCGAGTTCGCGGTCGACGACCCGCTCGCCGCCGCCGAGCTGCTCTTCTCGCTCTATCGCGTGATGATAGAGAAGGCCTACGTCGAGGAGGACGGCCGCGAGGGTCGGCGCTTCGAGGCGGCCCTCGGCATCATTATCAACGGCCTATCGTCGCGAGGCCCCGCCTCGCGGCTAGAGCATACGAGCGCGAATCCAAGCGAACGAGGAGGCATGTAATGGAAGCGACCAGGTACCTGAGCCCCGCCTGGGGCGAGATCGCAAAGGCCAAGCTCGAGGCGGAACTCGACCCGTCCAAGATGAACAAGGCCAGCGCGTCCATGAGCAACGTCTACGAGAACTGCGCCGACGGGAAGAGCCGCTACCTCTTCCTCGAATGCAAGGACGGGGCGCTGTCCCGCTTCGAGGTCGGCGAGGGAGAGGCTCCGGAGGCCGAGTTCCGCATACACGGCAGCTACGAGACCTTCGCCAGCATAACCAGGGGCGAGCTCGGCTCCCAGAAGGCCCTGATGCTCGGCAAGCTACGCCTCAAGGGCAACATGGCCAAGGCCCTGCGCCTGGCGTCGCTAGCCGACAGGGTCAACAAGGTCCTGGCCGGTATCCCGACCGAGTACTGAAAAGGAGAGCTCCATGCCATACGACTTGACCCCGGCCAGCCCGTACTGGGTAGATAACCGCGCCCGCGTGCGAGACCTCCAGGCCGCCATGTCCGGGAACGGTATCGACGTCTACCTGGCCAGCAGGCCCAGGACGATGAGCTTCATCATGGACGCGTTCTGTCCCTGGCGCAGCTACCTCGCGATTCCCGCCAAGGGAGACCCGGCGTTCTTCACCTTCGTGATAGACGCGGTCCGCGTCGCGGACGAGACCTGGCTAGCCGAGGATAGGATCCGGGCCTACGCCCCGATGGGCGGCCAGGACCAGGCCTCGGCCATCTCTACCTTCGTGCTCGAGGAACTCGGCCTATCCAAGGGCCGGATAGGCTACGAGGACGGCATGTCCACCTGGACGCCCGAGGGCTACCTGAGCCATTACGAGTACCAAGCGTTCCGGGCGGCCCTTCCGGGCTTCGACTTCGTCAACGCGCACGAGCTCGTCGACGCGATGAGCGTCATCAAGGACCCGGGTACCATCGCGCGCTTCCGGGAGGCCTCCCGCCAGGTCGACGAGGGGCACAAGGCGGTCCGCGAGGCCATCTCGGGCGGCGGCTGGAAGGGCCTGACCGAGACGGTCATAGGCGGCATAGGAGCCCTGGCCATGCGCAAGGCGGGCAGCGTGTCGGAATGGAACTTCGCCGGCCTCAACGAGATATCGTCCGGCCGGCGCACCGCGCTCGGGGCGTGCACGCCCCCGACGACCAAGCCGCTGGCGGCCGGGGAGGCCTTGATGGTCGACCTGCACTCCATGCACCGCCTGGCGCTCGGCGATCACTCGCACAACTACCTCATCGGGCCGGCGACCAAGGCCCAGCGCCGCCACGCCGACAACTTCGTCGACCTCGTGTCCACCGTGCTCGGCGCCTGGAAGGCCGGCTCGACGCCCTCGGGGCTGGCGGAGACCATGTTCTCCCGCGCCGAGGCGCTGGGCTGCTCGGACTTCGTGGTACCCGGTTGCGAGCACGGCATAGGCCTATTCGGCGACGAGTGGCGCATCGGCTCGGCGGCCGATAGCCCCATCCCGTATTGGACCGACCCGGATCACGTCTATGCCGAGGACGAGATGGTCATCTGCGCCATGCAGTACGCGTCGCCCGCGGACGCCATCGGCTTCCGCTACGAGAACCCCATAGTCATCGGCCCCTCCGGGGTCGAGGCGCTATCGAAGTACCCCCTCGGCATCGAAGAGGTGTAGGCGCAGTAAGGGCACCTTGGCATCGGGGCGAAAAATCGGGATTATAGGATGCTTTCCCGGAGGTTCGCCCGATGCTCAAGTCCGTGCTCGTGCTTTCGTTCTTCTGGCTCAGCGCCGCCGTCATGTCGCCGGTGGCGCTCGTGGCCATACTGCTAGGCGCGCTCGGCCTCGGACGCCCGTTCAGGCCCGTCCTGGGCCTGGCGACGCGCGCCTGGTCGAGCGCCGTGCTCAGGGCCGTGGGCGTCGAGCTCTCCGTCGAGGGCGCCGAGCGCATTCCCGCCGAGGAACGGATATGCTTCGTGGCCAACCACCAGGGCGACCTCGACATAGTCGTCATGCTCGCCATAGCCGGCCGCCCCGTCGGCTTCATAGCCAAGAGCGAGGCTGCCTGGTTCCCCTTCATAAACATATGGATAGCCGCCCTGGGCTCGGCCTTCATCCATCGCTCGAGCCCGCGCCAGGGCATGCGCGCCATAGAGTACGGCATACGCAGCATCAGTCTCGGTCGCGCCCTCGTCATCTTCCCCGAGGGTACGCGGAGCCGGGGCTGGGCCATGAAGCCCTTCCGCAAGGGCGCCTTCAAGCTGGCTACGCGTTCCGAGGCCGTCATCGTGCCGGTTACCATAGACGGCTCGTTCCGTGCCTGGGAGGCCGAGCGCAGGGTCCGGTCGACCCGCGTTCGCGTCGTGGTGCACCCGCCCGTACGGACTGCCGGCCTCTCGGCCGACGAGCGCAAGGCGCTCCCCGACGCCGTCGAGGCGACGATAGGGAGCGCCCTCTCGGGCGGCATGGCCTAGCCGGCGTGAGCCCGCGGGGCCCCGCGGCTAATCGATCTTGAAGTAGGCCATACGCTCGTCCAGGTCCCTGGCTCGAGACGCCAGGTCCACGGCGGTTTCGGCGACCGTCGTTCCCTGGGCAGCCAGGGTCTCGCTCGTGGCCGAGAATTCCTCGGCCAGCGATGCGTTCTGCTGGATCACCGAGTCGAGTTGGGTCACGGCCTGGGCTATCTGGGCGGCGCCCGAGTCCTGCTCGCGCACGGCCACCGTTATCTCCTGGATCAGCTCCGCCGTCCTCTCTATGTCGGGTACCATCTGGTCGAGCATGCCCCCGGCCTTCTCGGCTATGGTCACCGAGCTGAGCGATAGCGCGGATATCTCGCCGGCGGCGGCCCTCGAGCGCTCGGCTAGCTTGCCTACCTCGCTCGCGACCACGGCGAAGCCCTTGCCGTGCTCCCCCGCCCTCGCGGCCTCGATGCTAGCGTTCAGGGAAAGCATGTTAGTCTGCCTGGCTATGTCCTCGATGATGCCAATCTTCTCCGCTATCTGGCGCATGGCCACGACGGTCTCCGCGACGGACACCGCCGTGGCCTTGGCGTCTTCCGCGGCCTTGACGGCTATGCGCTCGGTCTGCGCGGAGTTATCGGCGCTCTGCCTGATGTTGGCGCTCATCTCCTCGACGGAGGCCGAAACCTCCTCTGCGTTAGCCGCCTGCTCGGACGCCCCCTGGGAGAGGGACTGGCTAGAGTCGGCTATGCCCTTGACGCCGCTCGACATCTCGTCGGCGCCTTCCGAGAGCGCCCTAGAATTCTCGCTGATGGCGGACCCGGCGGACTTGACCTAGGCTACTACGTCGAGGAGCCTGGCCGCCATGGAGTCCAGCGCCCGCGCCAGGCCGCCGACCTCGTCTCCCCGGGCGAGCACGGCGGCCTCGGGCCGGACGCGGAGGTCTCCCGAGGCGATAGCCTCCATGTAGCCCTGGGCCAGGCGTACGGGCCGCGCGACGCCGGTCGCTACTATGACGATTACCGCTGAGCCGGCGGCTAGGCCGAGGGCCCCGATGCCGAGCATGAGGAAGAGAAGCCGGCGTAGCGGCTCGAGCATGCGGCTCAGTGGAAGCACTAAAGCCACCGACCAGGGGCTACCGTCCGAACCTACCCGTACGGGCGCGTAACGCAGGTAGGATAGCTCGCCGGTCTTCAGGTTCTTCTTGCTCACCGAGAAGACGCCGCCCGAGGCTATCGCGGCCAGGTTCTCCGCTTGCCGATCGGGTATGTCATGGCCGACCTGCTTGCCGATGAGCTCCGGATTGGGGTGGACGACGCGCTTGCCCTCGTTATCGGTCATGATGGTATAGGAGTCGGGTATGGGGCTGTAGCTCGAGACGATCTCAGCTATCGAGGCGATTGCAATGGTCGTTCCCATGACGCCTATCAGCCTACCATCGACAACGAGCGGCGTGGCGAAGCCGGAGTAGAATTTCTCGTCCTCCTTCTTACCGGTAGCCGAGCTAGCGAAGGGTTGCACCATGACGTCCGTGCGCTCGCTCCGGCAACGCTCGATATAAGGAGCCTTGCCCGCCTCCTCCGTCCAAGGCACCCGCGTCACCGCGCGGGAGGCGCCCGCGTAGGTCCAGGCCGTGGCGAAGCGGCCCGTCTCCGTCCTGAGATCTGATGGCGCCGAGCGCGCGGCCTCGTCGCCCATGACGCCCGGTTCCAGGAAGACCCACACGGCGAGCGCGCTCGCATCGTGCTCGAGGAGAGGACGGAGGAGGCGAGACAAGGCGTCCCTATCGCGTAGCCCCGCCTTGTAGGCGCCCTCGAAGGCCCTAGCCATACCCTTGACGGTGAAGAGCCCGTTCTCCAGCTTGGCCTTGACGGCCGAGGCGACCGAGCCCGCCATCTCGTCACCGCGTCCCTTGATCTCGGCCTGGATGATGCGGTCGGCCGTGATGTAGGAAAACGCTATGACGGCGGCGAGGGTCACGAGGAATACGCCCGCGGTCGGAATGAGGATTCGGTCCCTGATCCTTACGTTCATGGCTCTTCGGCCTCCCTGTCCAAGCAGCCCGTCGAAGCGTAGCGCGCTCCCCCGGGTGTCCGCAGCTAACAAGTATATGAGAGAACCGGGGTGTGTCAAAAAGAACGGCCCCCGGCCGGACGCTCGTCCTGCCGGGGGCCGCCTTCATACTATCCTGGATTCTGGGTTCTAGCTTCTAGCCTCCAGATTCTTCTTCCTATCGCTCCACGCACATGGCAATGCCCATGCCGCCGCCGATGCACAGCGTGGCCAGGCCGCGCTTGGCGTTGCGCTTCTGCATCTCGTGGAGCAGGGTCACGAGGATGCGAGCGCCGGAGGCGCCGATCGGGTGGCCTATGGCTATGGCGCCGCCGTTGACGTTGACCCTCTCCAGGTCGAACTTGAGCTCGCGGGCCACCGAGAGGGCCTGGGCCGCGAAGGCCTCGTTGGCCTCGATTAGGTCCAGGTCGCCGACGCCCCAGCCGGCGCGCTTTAGGGCCAGGCGGACGGCCTCCACCGGGCCGAAGCCCATGATGGACGGGTCGACGCCGTGCCAGCCGTAGGAGACGATGCGAGCCAGGGGCTTGAGGCCCTTGGCCTTGACGGAGTCGCCGTCGGCCACGATGAGCGCCGCGGCGCCGTCGTTGATGCCGGAGGCGTTGCCGGCGGTCACGGTGCCGTCGGGCTTGAAGGCCGGCCTGAGCTTGGCCAGCGACTCCAGGGTCACGCCGGCGCGCGGGAACTCGTCGGTATCGACGACGATCGGGTCGCCCTTGCGCTGGGGTATGACGACGGGAACGATCTCGTCCTTGAAACGACCGCACTTCATGGCCGCCTCGGCTCGGTTCTGGCTCGCCGTGGCCAGCCTATCCTGGTCCTCGCGGCTGATATTGAACTTGGCGGCTAGGTTCTCGGCCGTGATGCCCATGTGGTAGCCGTTATAGATCTCCCAGAGGCCGTCGTAGATCATGGAGTCGACGAGCTCGCCGTTACCCATGCGGTAGCCGGTGCGGGCCTGCGGCAGGAGGTAGGGAGACCGGCTCATGCTCTCGGTGCCTCCGGCCGCCACGATGGACGAGTCGCCGGCGCGGATGGCCTGGGCGGCGTTGGCCACGGCCCTGAGGCCGGAGCCGCAGACCATGTTGACGGTGCTGGCGGTGCCCTCGACGGGCAGGCCGGCCTTGATCATGACCTGCCTGGCCACGTTCTGGCCGAGGCCGGCCTGCAGCACGCAGCCGAGCATAACCTCGTCGATATCGGCGGGCTTGACGCCCGCGCGCTCCATGGCGGCGACGAGCGCCGTCCGGCCGAGCTCCACGGGGCTCACGCCCGCGAGGGTTCCGTTGAAGCTACCTACCGGCGTGCGCGCGGCGCCGACTATGAATGCGTCCTTCATGAGATCCTCCTAATCCAAGTGGTCGCGCGGGCCGGGAACCGTGAGGCTCTCCCGGGCGCCCGCGTCGACGAGTATACCGTACCAGCGGCGTTAGCAGAAGGCGCGGCCCCGATACGGACGGGCGTCCGAACCGGGGCCGGCTGGGGAATCGCCAAGCGTCGAGCGTTACTCTCCCCGGCGGAGCACCGTCACGCAGTTGGTGACGGAGGAGCCTCCGACGTTGAGTACCACGCCGACCCTCGGCGCGCCCTTGGCGGGGGCGGCGCCTATCGGCTGGCCGACGAGCTGCTTATAGAGAAGAGCGTGCATCGACGCGCCCGTGGCGCCGACCGGGTGCCCCTTGGCCTTGAGCCCGCCCGAGAGGTTGACGCAGACCCTGTCGTCGCGGCCGAAGCGGCCGGCCAGGTAGTCGTCGCCGCCCTTGCCGTCGGCGGACAGGCCCAGGGCCTCCGTGCAGAGGATCTGGTTGATGGTGAAGCAGTCGTGCACCTCGGCCACGTCTATGTCCTTGGTCGCTATGCCCGCCTCGGCGAAGGCCTTCTTTGCGGCCTCCTTGGCGGCCATGAGCTCCCACATGTTGGGGCGGACGTTGATGGCGATGCGCTCGGTGGTGTGGCCTATGCCGGCGATATCCACGAAGGGCTTGCCGCGCCTCTTGGCCAGGTCCTTCCGCGTTATGACCAGGGCGGCCGCGCCGTCGGTGACGAGGGAGCAGTCGTGCAGGCGGAGGGGCTCGGCTATCATCGGGTTCTTCTCCTCGGGCAGGCCGAGGACGGCCGCGGCGCTCGACAGGCCCAGCTTATCCGCCGGGGAGCCCTTGCCGAAGTGCGCGAGCGGATTGTCGAGCCCGTTCCTGTAGCACAGGGCGGAGACGGCCGCGAGCATCTCGGCCAGGCGCCGGCCGGAGAGCTTATAGCGGTCGCGGTAGCCCTTGGCGTACTCGGCGAACAGGCCGGGGAAGGTCATGCCCTTGGCGCCCTCGCTCGCCCAGTGGGACGAGCAGGCCAGCGCGTGGGTGACGCCCTTGGTGTCGAGGAGGTTCATCTTCTCGACGCCTATGACCAGGGCGGTCTCGCAGCGGCCCGACTCCACGGCGTAGAGCGCGTTGTAGAGCGCTACCGACGAGCTGGCGCAGGCGTCCTCGCAGCGGGTAGCCGACTTGAAGCGGAGCCCGACCGGGTCCACCTCGAGGGCGTTGGGCGCCAGGTGCTCCTGGTTGGCGAAGAGCGACGGGGAGCAGCTGCCGACCCATATGCCGTCTATCCGGGCGGCCTCGACCCCGGCGTCGGCGAGGGCCCCGCGGCCCGCCTCGTCGATCAGCTCGTAGATGCTCTTGAGGTCGGTGACCTCCCTGGTTTCCTTGTCCTTCTTGACGAACGATCCGAAGGCGGTATTGTACGCGCCTATTATGCTTACCTTGCTCATGCCATCCTCCCCTTAGCTAAGGTCTACGGCCTTGCAGTCCTTGTCGACTATGATGTCCGCGTCGGTCTTCTCGAGTATGTACTCCACCGTGTAGGGCGTAAAGTACTCCTTGAGGACGAAGGCGCCGTCCTTGACCTGGAAGAGACCCACGTCGGTGACGACGTAGTCGACTTCCTTGGCCGCGGTCAGCGGCAGCTTGCAGCGGCGCAGTAGCTTGGACTCGCCCTTGGCGTCGAAGTGCTGGGTAGCCGCGAAGACGGTCTTGGCGCCGACCGTCAGGTCCATGGCGCCGCCCATGCCCGGGACCATCTTGCCCGGGACCTTATAGTTGGCCAGGTTGCCCTCCTGGTCGACCTCGAGCACGCCCAGGACCGTGGCCGCGATGTGGCCGCCGCGGATGATGGCGAAGCTCATGGCGGAGTCGAAGTAGCAGCCGCCTGCCTTGATGGTGACGGGCATGCCGCCGGCGTTGACGAGCATCGGGTCTTCCTTGCCCTTCTCCGGCGCGGCGCCCAGGCCCATGAAGCCGTTCTCCGACTGCAGGATGAGCTCGACGCCCTCGGGCACGTAGTTGCCCACGAGCGTCGGGAGGCCTATGCCCAGGTTGACGACGTCGCCGTTCTTGAAGAAGCGCGCGATGCGCTTGGCTATGACTTCCTTGTTGGGTACGTATTCCATGGCTCTCTCCTACCTAGCGGCCTTGACGATGTGCGTCACGAAGACGGACGGGGTTACGACGACCTCGGGGTCGATATCGCCTATCTCCACGATCTCGTCCGCCTCGACTATGACCGTATCGCAGGCCATGGCCATGAGGGGGTTGAAGTTACGCCCGCTCTTGTCGTAGGTGCAGTTGCCGGACCTGTCGGCCTTCTTGACGCGCAGCAGGGCCACGTCGCCCTTGAGCGCCTTCTCGAGGAGGAACTTCCTGCCGTCGACGTCGACGACCTTCTTGCCGTCCTGCACCTCGGTGCCGAGGCCGGTGGGCGTCAGTATGCCCCCGAGGCCCGCGCCGGCGGCGCGGATGCGCTCGGCCAGGGTGCCCTGGGGTACCAGCTGCACGTCGGTCTCGCCGGCGTTCATCTGGCGCTGGATCTCGGGATTGGTGCCGATGTGGGAGACGATGGCGGCCTTGAACTGCCTCTTGGCCACGAGAGGGGCGACTCCGTTCATCTCGCCGGTCTTGGCGTTATTCATGGCGCAGTCGTTACAGACGAGGGTCAGGTTCTTGGTGCCCTTCTTCTCGAGGGCCGCGAGGAGGCCCGCGGGCGATCCGCAGCCGATGAAGCCGCCGACCATGACGACCTGGCCTTCCTTGATGAGATTCACGGCCGCCTCGGCCGTGAGGATCGGTTTGGCTACCATACGCGCTAGCTCCTATGGGTAATGCTGGGCGCCGGGCCTCCCCCGACGGGGGATGACGGCGAGGCGCTCGCGCTATTTCAGGGCCGGGAAGATAGGGCCCCGCCGCCGGGAGGCGGCGGGGCCCATCAGGGCGGCGAGACTAGAGCAAGAGAAGGCCGAGGGACGTGACGATACCGGTCCAGAGCAGGATGACCGTGGTATAGCCCATGATGTCCTTGATGTTGAGCTTGGCTACGGCGAGGAGCGGCAGGGCCCAGAACGGCTGAACCATGTTGGTCCAGGCGTCGCCCCAGGCGATGCCCATGGCGGCGCGACCGTAGGAGATGCCCATGGCCTCGGCGGCCGGCATCATGATCGGGCCCTGGACGGCCCACTGGCCGCCGCCGGACGGAACGAACATGTTGACGATGCCCGCGGCGTAGTAGGTGAAGAGCTGGAAGGTCTTGGGCGTGGATATGGCGACGAACCAGTTGGACAGCGTCGCGGCCAGGCCGGAGTTGACCATCATGCCCATGATGCCCGCGTAGAAGGGGAACTGGAGCACGATGCCGCCGCAGGTCTTGACCGACTTGTCCACGGCCTTGACGTAGGCGATGGGCGTCTTGTGGAAGAGGAGGCCCAGGATCAGGAAGATGACGTGGACCACGTCGAGGCTGAGGGAGCCGCCCTTGATGAAGTAGCGGATCGCGAAGACGACGCCGACCACGACGATGATGAGGGCCAGGATTATGGAGTTCTCCTGCTTCTCGGCGGGGGTCATGTCCTTACGAGCCTTGGCCGGGGCCTCGGCGGCGTCGTCCTCGGCGAAGATGGCGGGATCGACCTCGTAGATGTCTTCCTTCTTCTTGGGCATCATGAGGACGTTGATGATCGGGATGGTCACGAGGAGGACCGCGACGATCACCAGCGTCTGCGTAGAGAAGATGGTCTCGCTCGTGGGGACGATGGCGCCGTGGGCGAACTTCTCCATGACGGCGTTCTTGCCGGCGATGGATAGCGGTATGGAGGCCGAGAGGCCGGAGTGCCAGACCACGAAGCCGGAGTAGGCGCTAGCGACGAGCAGCGGGTAGTGTATGCCCTTGACCGTCTTGGCTATCTCCTTGGCCAGGATGGCGGAGACGATGAGCCCGAAGCCCCAGTTGAGCCAGCTGCCGACGACCATGACGATCGATACGGTGACTATGGCCTTGGCCGGGGTATTGGCCATCTTGGCTATCGCGACCATGGCCCGGTGCACGGGCTTGGAGATGGCGAGGGCGCTACCGGTGACGAGCACGAGCACCATCTGCATGGAGAAGCCGAGCAGGCTCCACATGCCGCCGCCCCAGTAGGACGCCATATCGATGAACGACGCCTTCTGGATAATCATTCCGAGCGCGAACACGACGATCGTCAGCACGATCGCGAATACGAAAGCGTCGGCAATCCACTTCTTCGCGACCTTCGTGAAGAAGTTACCGAGAGCTCTGACCATAGAGGCCTCCTCTTTCTGTAGTACCCTCTATGATGCAACTAGCATGCCAAGCCGCGCGCGACGCCGCTCCGTCCGCGCGAGCCGCTTTGAAGGAGGCCGCGAGCCTTGTACCGACCTCGCGGGGCTCCCCGGGCCCTCGCGTCCGCGCAAGATCCGTCGCCCCGCCATGCAAGCTATTGCGCGGTCGCCGCGGGCGCCTCCCGAGCCCGGCAACGTTACTCTATGCCGTACTTCTCGAGCTTGTACTGGAGGTTGCGGATGGACATGCCCAGCTCCCGAGCCGCCTGGGTCCGCGAGCCCTTGCACGAGGCCAGGCGCTTGAGGATGACGTCGCGCTCGAACTCCTCCACGAGCTCCTTGAGGCCGCGGTCGGGATTCGGGCGCTCGCGGGCCTCGAGCATGAGGGCGTCGCCGTCTATGACGTCGCCCTCGGCGTAGATGAAGGCCCGCTCCAGGGCGTTCTTGAGCTCCCGCACGTTGCCCGGCCAGGCATGGGCGCGTAGCAGGGCCTTGGCCCGGTCGCTCAGCTCGACCGAGGCGTTGTTGTACTTGCGCCTGAGCTGCTCGAGCAGGTAGTCGCAGATGAGGAGTATATCGTCGCCCCGCTCCCTGAGCGGCGGCACCGTGAAGTGTATGACGTTGAGACGATAGAAGAGATCCTTGCGGAAGCGCCCGGCCGCTATCTCCTCCTGCAGGTCCTTGTTCGTGAGCGCTATGATGCGTATAGAGACCGACAGGGGCGTCACGCCGCCGACGCGGTAGAAGGTCCGCTCCTGCAGGAAATCGAGCAGCTTGGCCTGGAGCTCGTAGGGTATCTCCGTGATCTCGTCGAGCAGCAGCGTGCCGCCGTCGGCCAGCTCCACGCGCCCTTTCTTCTGGGCCGCGGCGCCCGTGAAGCTCCCCTTCTCGTGCCCGAAGAGCTCTGACTCGAACAGCGTGGCCGGGACGCTCGAGCAGTTGGTATAGACGAGGGGCGCCTGGGCACCGGCCAGGGAGAAGTGTATCTGCTTGGCCAGGACGTTCTTGCCCGTGCCCGTCTCGCCGGTTATCAGCACCGGCACGTCGGCGAAGGCCAGCTTGGGTATGAGCGCCTTGATGCTCTGCACGCCCGGGCAATCGCCTATGAAGTCCTCGTAGTAGACGCGGTTCTTGTGCAGGTTCCAGAGGACCGTATTCTCCTTGCTGACGGAGACGAAGTCGATAGCTCGCTTGACGGAGATAAGGATGGTCTCCACGTCGAAGGGCTTGGTGATGAAATCGTAGGCGCCCGCCTTCATCGAGGCCACGGCATTGTCCACCGTGCCGAGGGCGGTAATGACGACGACCGCCAGCTGGGGGTTCTGCGCCTTGAGCCGGGGCAGGAACTCGGCGCCCGAGCCGTCGGGCAGCATCAGGTCCAGGATGCACAGCGCCGGGCGCTCGCGGGCGGCGGCCTCCAGGGCGGCGCGGCCGCAGTCGGCCTCGGCCACGGCATAGCCCTCGAGCTCCAGGAGCTCCCGCAGGAAGGTCCGTACGTTGGCCTCGTCGTCGCAGACCAGGATCTTCGTCTTCAATCGGCGCCTCCGCCCGAGCCCCTCGGGAAGAAGAGGCTCACCTTGGTATACCTGCCCTCTATCGAGTCGACGAACAGGCTACCGCCGTGGGCCTCGAGTATCTTGCGCGATAGGGCCACCCCGAAGCCGTTGCCGCCTCGCTTGGTCGAGTAGAGCGGGTCCCCTATGCGGGAGAGCGAGGCGGCCGGGATACCCGTGCCGGAGTCCACGACCCGGACGAGGACAGCGGTTTCCATATCGATGACCTGGGCCACCACGCGACCCGAGCCCTTGGCGGCTACCGCCTCGCAGGCGTTCTTGAGCACGTTATCCAGCACCTGGCCTACCTTGAAGGCGTCGACCGCGGCCTCGTAGTCGCCCGAGTCGTCGGCCAGCACGACGGGTTCCGCGCCGTAGGGGCTCCAGTCGTTGCGCTCCACGGCGTCGCGAACGATGGCGGCCAGGTCGCCGGGCTTACGCTCCAGGCGCGCGCCGCCGCCGTAGGCGAGCATCTCGTTCAGGAGCCGGTTAACCCGGTTGAGCTCGCCGTCTATCAGCCCCAGGTAGCGCGAACGCTTCTCCGCGTCGTCGCCCACCCGCCCCAGGAGCTGGGCGAAGCCCTTGACCGAGGTCATGGGATTCTTTACCTCGTGGACCACCGACAGGGCCATGCTCCCGAGGAGCGCGGCGCGCTCCTTCTCCTTGATCTCCCGCTCGTAGCGCCTGACCGTCGTCAGGTCCCTGAACACGAAGACCGCGCCGATGCGGGAGCCGCCCTCGTCGAGCATGGCGTCGCCGCGCGCCTCGATGATGCGCCCTTCGTCCTCGAGCTCCGCGCCTGAGACGGGCTCGCCGCCCTCCGCGACCCTGCCGATCAGGTCGCGCAGCCCGCCGCCGAACGCCTCGCGATAGTCCCGCCCCTCGAGCCCTTCGCCCTGCTCGGGGAATAGCTCCCTGAAGGCCCTGTTGGCCCTGGTTACCCGCCCCTCGCAGGAGACGGCGAGCACGCCGTTCATGACGCTCTCTAGTATCATCTTATTATAGCATTTAGCGATATTCATGCTTTCCGTGAGGTCGTTGATGGTATTGACTATCAGGGATAGCTCGCCCGTCACGGGAGGAATGCGATAGGTAGGCTGCTTGAAGAGGACCTCTATGCCGCGCTTGATCGTGAGGACCTTGCCGAGGAGGCCCCGCATGGTTATGGTCAGGCTCACGTAGATCAGGAAGCAGATGAGCGCCAGCACCAGGAAGACGCGGCGGACGATGGGCTCGATCTGCTCGCCTATCATGGCGAGCGTCTCGTTGGACCAGATATAGCCTATCGTCTCCCCGTCGCGCCGTACGGGCCACATGCAATTGAGTATGTCGCCCCGTACGAGGGTGCCGGTCTGGACCAGGGGCTCGCCCGTCGCCATCACCTCGTAGCCCCTGTGGCCCTGGAAGATCGACTGGCCCACCGTATACTGGAACTGCTCGCTCGGGCCGTAGGTGATCACCGCGTCCAGCTCCCTGCAGTAATAGCCGACTCCGACGCCCGGGTTGCCCGAGGCTACGAAGTCGGTGACGGCCCTGAGCCTGGCGTTGAGGACGAGTATCCTCGTCTCCCTATCGGCGCCCAGGGCGCCCTCCGCCGCGAGGATGTCGTCGAAGGTACCCTCGAGGGCCACGTCGAGCTGCCTAGCCAGGCCGAAGAGCTTGTCCTGCTTCTCGCGGAGGATATTGTCGTTGATCTCCCGACGCAGGAACCAGGACAGCGCCAGGATGGGTACCACGACGCTCAGGAAGGTCAGGAGGAGTAGCCGCGTCGTCAGGCGCATAGCCTATACAAGGGCGGAAGGGCCTTCCGTGTCAATGGCGCGGCCCAGGCGACCGCTGGCCGAGGCGATAGCTGGCCGAGGCGATAGCTGGCCGAGGCAATAGCTCGCCGAGGCGATAGCTCGCCGAGGCGATCGCCGTTGATACTTCTCCGAGCGGGCGCTACAGTATCGGGCCATGAGCGATATATACGAGGAGCCCTTCAAGGCCTACACCTGGGACGTCGACTCGGCCGACAGGCTGACGATGGCCGCCATGTTCAACTACTGCCAGGAGGTCGCGGGCAACCACGCCCGCGAGCTCGGCGTCGGCACCGAGTACATGAGGGAGAACGGCATCGTCTGGATACTCTCCCGCATGAGCGCCGTCCTGGACGAGCGCCCGGCCTGGGGAGCCCGGCTCCGCGTCAGGACCTGGCCCCGGGGCACGGATAGGCTCTTCGCCGTGCGCGACTACGAGGTGCTGACCGAGGACGGGCGCCGCGTCGGCCGGGGCCGCGGGGCCTGGCTCATAGCCGAGACCGCGTCCATGCGGCCGCGCCGGCCCGAGGCCCTGGCGGCCCGTCTCCCCCTGAACGAAGGGCGGCAGGCCCTGCCCGGCGGGGGCGGAGCGGTGGCTTCCCGGGACGGCCTCGAGCTCGCCTTCTCGCGATGCGCCTCGTATTCCGACATAGACTACAACGGCCACATGAACAACGCGCGCTACGTGCAGTGGATCCAGGACGCCCTGCCCCGCGGGCTCCTCGAGGGAGCCGGCGCCCTGCGCCTGGACATCAACTACCTGGCCGAGCTACGGCCCGGCGCCGGGGCCTCCGTACTAGCGGGCCCGGTCGAGGGAGACGCCGACTGGCCGCTCCGCTACGCCATCGAGGGCCGCAACGACGAGGGCAAGGCCGCCTTCCGGGCCGAGCTCGGGCTCGGGAAAGGGCCCGCGGCCTAGTAGCGGTAGCGAACCGAGTGGATGTAGGCCTCGAAGGGCCGTCCCTCGGCGTCGCAACGGAGCATGGCCAGCGGCTCTCCGTCCGCCAGGGGCTCGGCATAGCCCAAGCCCTCGTAGAGGTACTGGGGCAACTCGAGCTTTATAGGCGCCCCCGGACCGAAGTACTCGCTCAGGAAGGTTCCCGCCAGCACGTTGACCATCTCGAGGACGGCGTCGTCGGTCGGGGGGCCATCGGGGGAACCGGCATCGTCGCCCGCCCCCAGGGTCTCCTTGATGGCGTCGGACAGCGACCGGGGCATGCGCAGCTCGAGGCTGCAGGAGAGCGGCTTCAGGATGTCTATGGCCGCGCGGACGTCCAGTTCACCCGTCGCCGCGCCGGTACCCGGGGATTCCCCGCCCGATGCGCCTGCGATTATCGCGGCCGAGCAGCTAGCGTCTATGAAGGCCATGTCCGCGAACACCGTGCCGACCGCGGCAGATAGGGCAGTAGAGACCCGCCCGGCGTCTATGCCGTCCCGCGTATTCATCCTATGCCTCCTAGCGCCTCTATGAGCTTGGCCGGCGACACGGGCTTCTTAATGATCGCCGCCGCGCCCTGGTTTAGCAGCTCCGACTCCGCCTCTCCGTCCGCTATGCTCGAGACGACGACTACGGCTATCCCGGAGGTCGCCGGATCCTTCTTGACGAGGCGCACGAAGGTGGCGCCGTCCATCTTGGGCATGTTGAGGTCGGTGACGATGAGGTCGAAGGCGTCTCGGTCCTTCCGCAGCGTGGCCAGGGCGTCGAGGCCGTTCTCCGCGTGGGTATAGCGGCACTCGGCGAGGCCGGCCACCTCGAGGCATCGCTGCACTATCATCCTCGAGGTGGACGAGTCGTCCACTATCAGGGCCGATGCGAAATCCTTCATCGTCTGCCTCCGTCGCGGGCGCCTAGGGGCGCCCTAAATAGTCCAGCTCCGCGGCCCCGACGACAGAGTCGTCGCGCCGTCGGCGACGGCCAGGGACACGGTCCTGCTGATCTGCCCGCCTACGTCCTCGGCTATGGGCCCGAGCGTGCTCCGCCATAGCTGCTTCTTGACGGCGAGCACGTTGCGCTTGCCAATGTCGAAGAGCCCGGCCGCGTCCATGACGCTCGAGCCGCCGGCTAGCTTCACCCAGACGTGGGCCCTGGCCGCGCCGAGCCTCTTCATCTCCTCTATCATCAGGGGCAGGCCCGTATCGGCGAAGTAACCCGGCTGGGAGACGCCGCGCTCGGGATCAACTGCCGAGTCGGGCAGGGCTACGTGGATGAGCCCGGCGACCCGCACCTTAGAGTCGTACACGAGGACGGCCACGCAGGAGCCGAGCGCGTAGGTCTTGATAACGTCCGAGGCGTCGCCGGATACGGCCCATTCGCCTATGCCCACCGTCTTCGTACCCATGCTAGCGCGCTCCCGCCGCCACGGCGGTCCGCCCGCGGGCGAGCGGCCAGGCCAGCGCCATGAGCGACCGGGCCATGCCCTCTATGGGCACGAGGGACTCGGCCGCCCCGAGCTCCCAGGCCTCGCGAGGCATGCCGAAGACGACGGAACTAGCCTCGTCCTGGGCAAGGCAACGAGCCCCGGCCCGCCTGAGCGACAGGAGCCCGGCCGCGCCGTCGCATCCCATACCGGTTAGGAGCGCC
This sequence comes from uncultured Treponemataceae bacterium, assembly GCA_964573825.1. Classification (GTDB taxonomy): domain Bacteria; phylum Spirochaetota; class Spirochaetia; order Treponematales; family UBA12059; genus SZUA-370. Next base: position 10,532 of record CAZNNA010000004.1, on the reverse strand, counting down.
GCCGCGGCGTCACGCCCCGCCGCCTCCGCCGCCGACTCGAAGAGCGCGTCCACCGAGGGCCGGTGGCCCGAGACCTTGGGCCCCTCGTCGAGCCGCACCCTGAGCCCGGCGCCCGAGCGCACGAGGCGCATATGCCGGTCTCCGGGGGCGACGAGGGCCTGGCCGTCTAGCACCCGATCGCCGTCCTCGGCCTCCTTGACCCGTACGGCCGACTGGCGATCGAGCGACTCGGCGAACATGCGAGTAAATACGGGCGGCATATGCTGTACGATGAGTATCCCCGGCGCGTCGGCCGGCAGCGCCGTCACGACCTTGGTCAGGGCCACGGTCCCCCCGGTAGAGGCCCCGAGCAGCAGGACGCAGGTCGAGGCCTTGGCGGCTGCCTGCCGGGCCGCCGGTCGCGGCGACGCCGGCGCGCCGATCCGGGCCGCGTCCGGAACCCTCGCCGGAACGCCTCCCCGAGCCTTGGCGGATCCCGTATCCGGGGGAGACGGACGCAAGGGCTCGGCCCTCACGGCGCGAGAGTCCCTCGGGCTACCCGACCCGAGCCGCTCGACGTGCGCCTGGCTCGCCTCCTTGACCCGTTCAGCCAGCTCGGCCAGCATAGGCTGCAAGCCGCCCTCGCGGGCGCTCGGCTTGGCGACGACGTCGACGGCGCCGGCCTCGAGCGCCTCCACGGCGCGCCGCGACCCCTCGGCCGTCAGGGCCGAGACCACGACGACCGGGAGGGGATACTGCGGCAGGAGCCGCCTAAGGAATTCTATGCCGTCCATCCTCGGCATCTCGACGTCCAGGGTCAGCACGTCCGGCTTCGTGTATACGATCTGGTCGCGGGCCTCGTAGGCGTCGCCCGCCGTCCCGACGACCTCGAGGCCCGGGTCCGCCGACAGGCCCCGCGCGAGTATCTCCCGGGCTATGGCCGAGTCGTCGACCACGAGGACGCGCACCCTGTCGCTCAAGCGAGCCTCCGCAGGCGCTTGCGGTCGTCGCCCTCGTCGAGCACGAGCTCGTCGCCTTCCAGGCAAAAGCCTATGACGAGCTCGGCCGCTTCCCCGTCGAGCTCCTTGAGCGCCGCCGTCTCTCCGCCGAGCGCGCTGCTCTGGTAGCCGAGCTCCGGCCGCACCCGGAGGCGCTCGGGCCCCTCGAGATCCCAGCTCAGGGCCATGCGCTGACGGTAGGCGTAGGGCACCCCGCCCTCGGGAAGCTCCGCGAGGCCGTCGATGTCCACGCGCTTGACGCAGACCCCGCCGCGGAAGTGGTACTCGGCCCGGTACTCGAGGTCCCTGAGGCCGCAGCCCTTGAAGCCGCGGACCGCCAGCCTATCGACGTAGGGCTCGCCCCCGACCTCGTGCGATACCACGGCCCAGGGCCCCTCGAGCGCGCGCCTGAGCGGTACGGCCGTCGCGGAGGACAGGCAGTAGCCGCCCCCGTCCGTCGGAAGTTCGCGCGCTATGGCCTCGGCCATGCGCTCCCTGTCCTTAGTCGCGTTTCTCGTCCTTGCCATGCGCCTCACCCCAGGAACGATCGTTCTATGATGCGCGCGTAATCGCGCGCCGCGTAACTCATGGGCGCCGATTCCCAGAGCGTCCGCCGCCTCTCGAGCGAGCGGGGCACGTACTCCGATCGGCAGACCTCGTAGACGGGCAGCCTGAACATGGAGAAGACCCTGCGGTACTCGTCGATGCGCGAGACGCGGTTCTCCGCCTTGACGAAGACCAGCGCGTGGGGACGTATCTCCCTGCCGCCGCCTGCCGAGCACTCCCGGAGCTCCGCCAGCATGGCCTCGAGCCCCGCCACCGAGAAGAGCTGGAACTCCAGCGGTATGACGGCGGCGTGGCAGGCGGACAGGAGGGCTCGCTCCAGGGAGCCGTCAGACGGCGACGTATCGACGAGAACCCAGTCGTAGCGCTCGGCCAGCCTCGAGAAGAGCCTTGCCAGCCCGGGCGCGGCGGCGCCTATGTCGGCGTCCCCCAGCTCCAGCCTGAGGCGCCGCGAGCGCGACGGCAACAGGTCCAGTCCGCGCCTGACTCCTCGCTCCAGGTAGTCGGACATCGCGGCGCCTTCCTTACGGGCCAGCGCGCCCAGGAGGCCGGCCAGGTCGCCCCGAGAGGGCCTCCGCGCCCTCGGCGATGCCTCGCCGTCGGGTTCCTGCCGCCCCAGGAGCAGGCTCAGGTTGCCCTGCGGGTCTCCGTCGACCACGAGCACCCGCTGGCCCCCTCGCGCCAGGCCCGAGGCCAGGTTTAGCGTCGTCACGGTCTTGCCTACCCCGCCCTTCTGGTTGGCTACGGCCACGACGTTGAGCCCGAGAGACCTCAGCGAAGGCCCCATCAAGAAGCCTCCTTGCGGTAGGTGGCCGGCCGGACGTAGGAGAAGGGGCAGCTATCCCGGGGCAGGCTCTCCGAATGGCCGATGAAGAACCAGCCGCCGGGCTTGACCACCCGGTAGATGGACTCGACCAGCTTGGCCCGGGACGGGGGATCGAAGTAGATCATGACGTTGCGGCAGAAGACGGCGTCGAACTGCGCGCGGAAGGGATAGGGCTCGCGCATCAGGTTGAGGCGCTTGAAGAGTACCAGTGACCGGGCCCGGGCGCCGACGGACCAGAGCCCCGCGCCGGCGGGCTCGAGGTACGCCGAGCGGAAGGCCGGCGGCAGCTCCCGGAGCCGCGCCTCCTGGTACACGCCGGCCTTGGCCTCGAGGAGGGCGGCCATGGATACGTCGGTCGCCAGGATGGCCGCGTCGGCTATGCCTCCGCCGGGTCGCTTGGCCATGGCGTCGCGGAGTATCATGGCCAGGGTATAGGGCTCCTCGCCGGCGGCGCAGCCCGCGCTCCAGAGCCGTATGCCGGCGCCGGACCTACCCGCCGCCGCGTCTATGAGCGGCGGCAGGATATCCCGGGCCAGGAGATCGAAATGCTCGCGCTCCCTATAGAAGAACGAATGATTGGTCGTTACCCGGTTGATAAGCTCCGACAGCTCGGCTCCGCTGCGATCGTTGCGGAGGTAGTCGAAGTACTCGCGGAAGGACGCGTAACCGAGCTGCCGTACGCGCTTGGATAGCCGCCCGGCAACGAGGCTACGCTTCTGCTCGCCGAGGCGAATCCCGAAGGTATCGTACACGAGCCCGGAGATATAGCGGAAGTCGCCGTCGGTCAGCGGTAGGAGGATCTCGTCCATCGCGTCCTTGATAGCAGTATCCGCCATGACGGGAACCTCCTAGAATTTCCCGAAGTCGTCGTCGTCGAGGGCTATGACCTCGGCGGGGTCCAAGGCCCGGCCGGTCTTGCCGGCGTGGGCCCGGGCCGAGCCAGCTCCGAGGCTCGCGGCGGCTACGGCCGGGGCGGCGTAGCCGTGCCCGCCCGAGCCGTGGCTTGAGGACGCGTGCCCGCGCTGCCCGCCGGCCTGCCCGTCCAGCCGCAGCGCCAGCCCGGAGCGCCCGCCCAGGCCCTGCCGCCCCAGCTCGTTCTGCAGCATGCGCATCACGTCCTCGTTGGACAGCTTGCCCTCCCGGGCCCGCAGCTTGAAGCGCGCCAGCATGCCCTTGAGCTGCTGCGACTGGCTCGACAGCTCCTCGGCCGCGCTGGCGCTCTCCTCCGCGCTCGCCGTGTTCGACTGCGTCACCTGGTCTATCTGCGTCAGGCCCGTCGTGATCTGCTCCAGCCCCTGCGCCTGCTCCTTGCCCGCGGTCGCGACCTCCTCGGCCAGGGTGGCCACCTTGGCCGACCCGTCGACTATCTCCGACAGCTGCCTGGCCGTCACCTCCACGAGCCCGTTCCCGCGCCCGATGTTCGCTATGGCCTCGTTGACCATGCGGTTGGTCTCCTGAACCGAGCCCGCCGACCGCACCGCCAGGTTACGTACCTCCTCGGCCACCACGGCGAAGCCCTTGCCGTACTTTCCGGCCCGGGCGGCCTCTACGTTGGCGTTCAGCGCCAGGAGGTTGATCTGGAAGCTGATATCGTCTATCGCCTTGACTATCTTGCGTATCTCCTCGGCCGACGCGTTGATGTCGCTCATCGCCGACACGAGGTCCTTCATCTGCGCGTTGCCCTGCTCCGCCCCGTCCCGCGCGGACCTCGCCAGGCCGTTCATCTGCACCGCGTTCTCGGTGTTCTGCCTGGTCTGGCCCGACACCTCGGTGATCGACGAGGTGATCTCCTCGAGCGAGCTGGCCTGCTCCGTGGCGCCCTGCGACAGGGCCTGGCTAGCCTGCGACACCTGCTGCGAGCCCGCGGTCACCTGCTCCACCGCCACCGTCACCTGCCCCAGGAGTTCGTTGATGGAGGCCAGCGTGTCGTTGAGCGCCGTCTTGAGCACGTCGAAGTCGCCCTTGTAGTCGCCGTCCATGGTCGCCGTCAGGTCGCCGTCGGCCATGCGCTTCAGGATGGCGATCGTCTCGTTGATCGGGTTGACCACGAGGTCCAGGGTCCGGTTGACGCCCTCGATGATGGCGCGGAAGTCGCCCTGGTGGCGCCCCGCCTCGGCCCGCGTCGACAGCCGTCCCTCCACCGCGGCCTGGGCCAGGGTATTGGCGTCGTCGACCAGGGCCTTCACCGCGTCTATGCAGAGGTTGAGGTTGTCCTTGAGCTTATTGAAGTCGCCGTTGTAGGCCTCGGTGATCCTGGGAGGTATGTCGCCCTTGGCGATGCGGTCGACGTAGGCGGCCGCCACGTTGAGCGGCCCTATCACAGCGTCCAGGGTCTTGTTGATGCCCGCCACGATGTCATGGTAGCCGCCCTTGAAGCGCTCGGCCTGGCCGCGCCTACCGAGGTTCCCCGCGAGCGCCGCGTCCGTCAGGCCGCCGGCCTCGGCAATGAGCTCGTTGACCGTGTCTGCCACCAGGTTGATGGAGGCCGCCACCTGCACGAACTCGTCCTTGCTCTTGACCTGGAGCCGCTCCGACATGTCGCCGGCGGCCACCTTATCCAGGATGGCCACTGCCTTGCGCAGCGAGCGGCTGATGGCGCTACCGAGTAGCAGTCCTAGGGCAACGGCTACGCCGAACGCGAAGACCGAAACCGCCACGAGTGTGGCTATGCCGGTCTTGGCCTGGGCGAGGGCCAGGGCCGTACGCTCCTCGCCGTAGTAGCGCTCGGCGTAGTCGACCACGACGTCCACCGCGGCAATGAAATCATCCATCGAATAACGGCCGTCACCGAAGATATGCGCATGGAGCTCCCGCCCAAGGGCCAGGCGGCGCTCAGGGTCGCGCTCCAGGGCGATAGCCTTGGCGTCAGCCATGGCCTTGTTATTGTAGGCGGCCCCGGCGGCAAGCTTGTCGGTCGCGACCTTCCAGAGCCGAGCCTCCTCCTGCGTCTTGGGTAGGAGCTCAAAGGCTTCAAAGGACACGCGATAGGCGGTACGCGCGGTCTCTATATTGGCGATCTGTTGGTCTATGGCGCCGGGCGTCTCATGGATATAGGGATTAGCAAGGTTCCGCACGGCTACCTTGATCTTGAGGAATTCCTTAGACATCGCGTTGAGGTACCCGAGCGAGGGGATGGTCACGTCGCTCATCTCATGGAGCGAATCGTTGAGCCGACCCATCTGGGTTATGCCCACGAAGCCGACGATGCCGCAGAGCACGGCCACCGACAGGAAACCGACCAGCAACTTAGCCAGGATCTTCATACCGTTCCTCCGTATCCGCCGCCTTAGGCGGACGCCTCTACTAGGGCTTTCGATTCCTCGTCGTCGACGAGCGTCTCGACGTCGAGCAGTATCTTGACAGCCTCGCCGACCTTACCCATGCCCGATATGTAGCGATCCTTACCCGACTGGGTCCTGAAGCGCGGGGCGGCCTCGACGTTGCTCTCGGGTATCTCTATGACTTCCTCCACCGTGTCGACGATGAAGCCTATGGTCACTCGCGATACGTCGGCCACGACGATGCAGGTCCTGTCGTCGTAGCCGCGCTCGGACAGGCCGAAGCGCAGCCTGAGGTCGACGACCGGTATCACCTTGCCGCGCAGGTTTATGACGCCCTTGACGTAGGCAGGCATGTCCGGTACCTGGGATATCCTCTGGAGCTCGATGATTTCCAGGATATGCCGTATGCCTATGCCGTAGGACTCCTCGGATATCTTGAAAAAGAGATACTTGTTGGCCTGGGTATCCTCGTCGTCCTCGTCGTCTATGAACAGCTCATCCCTCGACTCACGCCTTATAGACTCAGCCATGCGCTCCTCCTCAAATCGACGACGCGACCGCGGTCGCTATGATTCCAGTACGGACGACAGGAGCCGTCCCGTATCGACGATGAAGCTCACGGAGCCGTCACCCAGGATCGAGCAGCCGGATAGGCCCTCTACCTTGCCGAGGTACTCCGACAGCGACTTGATCACTATCTGCTGGTTGCCTATGACCTCGTCGATGAGGAGGCTGGCCTTGCGGCCACCGGCCTGCACGACGAGCAGGATGCCCTCCTCGGCGGACTCGGCGGCGCTGGCGACGCCGAAGACGCGCCAGACCTTGACGAGCGGCAGGATCTCGCCGCGAAGGTTGACCATCTCCGAGCCGTCGGCCGTCCGCGTGACCTGGCCCGGCTTGGCCTTGAAGAACTCGAGTATGTCTCCGAGCGGTATGGAGTAGGAGTCGGGGCCGACCCTGACGGTGATGCCGTCGATGATGGCCATGGTCAGCGGTATCTTGAGCACGAACTCGGTGCCCGCCCCGGCCATCGACCGTACGTCGACCGAGCCGCGGATGCGCTCCAGGTTCTTCTTGACCACGTCCATGCCCACGCCCCGGCCTGAGACCTCCGAGACGACCTGGGCCGTGGAGAAGCCAGGCTCGAAGATGAAGGCCCAGACCTCCTCGTCGCGTAGGGACGCGGGATCGCCCCGGACGAGTCCTCGCTCGACGGCCTTCTCGAGTATGCGCGCGCGGTTCAGGCCGTGCCCGTCGTCCTTGACGCTGATCCATATCTCGGAGCCCTCGTAGCGGGCGTCCAGGCTGACCGTGCCGGCGTCCGGCTTGCCCGCGGCCTTGCGCTCGGCCGGGGTCTCTAGGCCGTGGTCGACCGAGTTGCGCAGTATATGGATGAGCGGGTCCGAGATCTGCTCTATGACGTTCTTGTCCATCTCGGTCTCCTGGCCGGAGACCCTGAAGTCGACGGGCTTGCCGAATTTGCGCGACAGGTCGCGCACGAGCCGCGTCATCTTATGGAAGAGACCCTCCATCGGTATCATCCGGATGGCCATGGTGGTCTCCTGGATCTCCCGGCTGATCTTGACGAGGGCGTTGTACGACTTGTCGAAGCGATCCCGCCTGATGCCGGCCAGGTCGGGGCTGTTACCGACCATGGCCTCCGCGGTGATGAGCTCGCCCACCAGGTCGAAGAGCTTATCGAGCTTGGCCGTATCGACGCGTATCTCCCGCCTCTGGACCTCCTCCGCGGAGGCGCCCTCCGGGGCCTTGGCCTCCATGGAGCGCTGGCGCTCGAGGGCCTTGTCCACGTCCTCGCGACGCGCGGCCCCCGAGTCGACGAGGAGCTGCCCGAGCGGCTTCTCCTGGGTCTCCAGGGCCTTCCGGACGGCGGACTCGTCGGCCGCGCCCATGTCGACCAGTATCTCTCCCAGCGGCTTATAGCCGCCCGCCGCCTGGGCGACTCCGGTCGCGGTCGGCGCGCCCGTCGCGGACGACGCGTCTATCGCGGGGGAGGGAGGATCGGGCACTCGCTCGCCGGACGGCTCGGGGCAGGCGGACTCGTCCAGTATGGCGACGCTCCTCGCCGCTGCGCGGAGCGCGTCCACGTGGCAGAGCGTGGCGTTGACGAAGGCCTCGTTGAGGGGAGCCGAGCCCTTGCGGACCGTATCCAGGTGGGACTCGGCGCGCATGCAGAGGCTCTCGAGCAGCGCGTAACCGAAGAATCCCGCGTTCCCCTTTACGGTGTGCGCAACGCGGAACATGGCGTGGACGTCCTCGATAGGGTCGGGCGAGGAAAGGATGCCGAGGGCCTCCGACTCGAGCCTATCGATCAGGTCCAGGCTCTCGGCCAGGAAGCGCTCTACCATGTCGCGGGTGACGAGCTCGCTCAGGACGAGCTCGTTCGGCTCGAGGGCCGGGCCCGGCTCCTCGCCGGCGTGCCTGAGCTCCTCGAGGTGGGCCCGGATGACGCCGATCTGGGACGCGACCTCGTCGTCGTGGCCGCCGTCGTCGTACTCGGCCTCGACGCGGCGTACGAGGACGCGCAGGAGGTCTATGGTCTGGAAGATGACGTCGAGGCTCTCGGGCGCCACGGCCTTGCAGCCCTTGATATGGAAGTCGAGCAGGCTCTCCGCCTCGTGGGTCAGCTCCTTGACCTTACCCAGGTCGAGGAAGCCGGCGCTGCCCTTGAGCGAGTGAAACAGCCTGAAGACTATGCCGAGGCGCTCCGCGTTGCACTCGCCCCCGAGGGAGGCGAGCGTCGACTCGGCGTCATCGAGGCGCTCGTAGCCCTCCGCTATGAATGACTCTAGGATTTCCTTGGTATCGTCGTCGACCTGTCTCATGGCGCTCCCGTCGTCGTCTACCGGCCTTCTCCGGCCGGCCACAAAAAAGTCTAAAGAAGCGAATCCTGAATGCAAGCTCGGACTGTACATAAAAGCAGACGGCAACCGAGCAAAACGGGCCCGCACGGCCCCCGCAGGGCCGCCGAGCCTTGTAGACAATTGTCTAAAGCCCTGGGAGTCCCCTTCGCCTTGTACCGCGGCGGTCCCCCGCCTAGATTTCATACCATGCTAACGCTTGTAGTCTTCACGGGACTCGCAGCCCTAGCCGCCGCCGCCTCCGCTACGCTGGGCGCCGTTGCCTTAGTCGCAGGCTCGGGCTCGATCCTCGCCCTGGCGCCCGCGGCCGGGTCGGCCGCGCTATCGCTCGCCGCCTGCCTGGCCGCGCTACGGCTCAGGGCCGGCGGGCGGGCCGACGCCCGGGCGGCGCCTAGCGAGTCCGATCCCGAGGAGCGCTCGGAGGCGGAAGCCGGGCTCGCGGAAACCCCGCCGGCCCCCTCGCCGGAGCCCCCCCAGTCAGAGGCCGCCGCCAGGCCCCGCCTAGGCGGCGACGATAAGGAAGAGGCCGCGCTGGCCCTGTTCAGGCTCTCCTGCGCCGACGCGGTGCTCACCAAGGTGCCGGCGGAGACCGAGAGCGCGGTCTTCGCGCTCATGGACAGGCTCACCGCCCTCAGGGACCAGTCGCGCCGGGCCTACGAGTCGGCCGAGGAGGACGGGGCCATAGTCAAGGCCGCCTCCATCAGCGAGCTGTCGGCCCACGCCAACGCGACCATGGCGCGCGTGCGCGAGGCGCTCGCGGAGATGCGCAAGCACGATAGGAGCGCCGCGACCGGGCTCCAGGCCCTCGGGAAGGAGCTGAGCGCCGGCATAGAGCTGCTCGCCGGCATAGAGGAGATCACCGAGCGCTCGCGGCTCATCGCCTTCAACATGGCGGTGGAGGCGGCTCGGATAGGCTCGCAGGGCAACGGCTTCAAGGTCATAGTCAACGAGCTGCGCAACCTGAACGACCAGACGGCCGACTTCTCCAAGCGGGTCTCCGAGCTCCTGGGGCGCTTCAAGCGCTTCAACGAGTCGCTCGTCGAGAAGTCGGTTACCGACTCGGCCTCGGTGGCTGAATCGGTGGAACAGGGCATCAAGGACGAGGAGGCGGCGATCTCATCGCTCGTAGGCATCAGCACGGCCTGCTTCAACCTCTCGAGCGAGGTCGAGCGGATCGTGGAGTCGATGAACAAGGATCTCGACGGCATACTCGAGTCGCTGCAGTTCCAGGATATTACGCGCCAGATGGTAGAAGGCGCGCAGGGGATAATGGCGGAGGGCAAGGAGGCGCTGGAGAGTCTCCTGTCCTTCGGAGACGATGGGGAGTTCCGGCCGGACGCCGCCCGGATCGATGCGCTACGCTCGCGCCTCATCGCCCGGACGCATACGCGGGGCGAGAGGGAAGCGATACAGGAGGCCGCTCTATGAAGGCTTTGATAGTGGATGATTCGTCGACCATGAGGAAGATCGTGTCGCTCGCGCTCTCGGGCGCGGGCTTCTCCTCGGAGGAGGCGGAGAACGGCCGCGTGGGCCTGGAGAAGGCCATGCTCGGAGGGGTGGACCTCGTCATGCTGGACATAAACATGCCGGAGATGAACGGGATCGAGTTCCTGGAAGCAAAGGCCAAGACGTCGGCCCTGGCCAAGGTGCCCGTCGTCATGCTGACGACCCAGGACGAGAAGGCGCTGCAGGAGAAGGCCCTTTCCCTCGGCGCCAAGGCCTTCCTGGTCAAGCCGTTCAAGAAGGAGGAACTCCTCTCCACGCTGGACAGGATACTCTAGGCTCGCGCCTCGGCGGTCGCCGGACTCGGTTCCGCGCCGTTCGCGCATTGCGCAACGGCCGGAATCGCGCTATGCTCGGCAGCGATGGACGATAAGCGCTTCACCGTTCTCGACCTACTCGACCTGGACCTCAAGGAGCATGACGCCCTTGAGCTGCGCTGCATATGCGGCCGCAAGGGCCTCGGCCGGGTCATCAGCGCCCCGGACATCAACCGCCCCGGCTT
>CAZNNA010000003.1:18072-33539 GCA_964573825.1 uncultured Treponemataceae bacterium | reverse complement strand
CTGCCGCTGGACCTGGAGCGCGTGTTCGTCGTCGAGGCCCTCATCGAGGCCTTCGAGGAAGACAGCGCCGAGCGCAAGGCGTCGGGCGACGCCGCCGTTCACATAGAGGAAAAGAAATATTCAGGCTCCGAGTTGGACGAGATCGACGCCTCACTCGACGCAGCGCCCTGCATAGCCTGTCGCTACAACGAGACTATCATCCACGTCATACCGCGCGACCCGGAGTGGGCCTTCGTCTTCTGGGACGTGCGGGACGACGAGCTCGACGAGCTCAGGGCGAGCGGCTCTTTCTCTCACCTCTTCCTGCGAGTGCTCCGGGAGCCTTCGCGCGACGGCAAGTCTTCCTCGTCGTTCGAGGTGGTCGTGGGCGACGAGGACGATCATTGGTACCTTCACCTACCCGACGAGAACAAGGACTACCGCGTCGATCTCTACGCGCGCGTAGGATCCAAGGCGAGGCTCCTGGCCCATTCGACCGTGGTTCGGACGCCGCGGGCGCTCATCGCCGACTGCCTTTCGGATCTCGACCCGGACGCGGCGCGCCTCGCCTCGCTGTCCGGTATCGCGAGCCTCGAGATAGTGCCGATTCCTGATCATCATCCATCGCGAATACTCGGCGGATCGGAAGACTAACGGAGGGCCTTCGTGGATAGGGGACTCGTAGCGCTGGTGCTTAACGCGCACCTGCCGTTCGTGCGGCAGCCTGACTTCAATCGCTTCCTCGAGGAACGCTGGCTCTTCGAGTCGCTCTCGGAGACCTACCTGCCCTTGCTCCGCGTCTTCGCGCGGCTCGAGGCCGACCGCGTCCCCTGGAAGCTAAGCCTCGCGCTCTCCCCGACCCTCGAGGCCATGCTGGGGGACCAGCTCCTCCGCGCACGCTACCAGGCCTGGCTCGAGTCGCAGCTGGAGCTGGCGGACAAGGAACGCGCCCGCTGCGGCGGGGATCCGGTCTTCGGGCCCCTGGTCGACATGTACGCCGAGCTCTACGCCCGGGACTACGAGGACTTCACCGCCCTCTACGGCGGCAACGTGCTCGGAGCCCTGGACTTCTACTTCAAGAAGGGGCGCATCGACCTGATGACGAGCGGCGCCACGAACGCCTTCATGCCCATCTACCGGGAGTATCCCGAGGCCCAGGCCGCCCAGGTCGAGGCCGCCGTGGTATCGTTCCGCGCGGCCTTCGGTCGCTCGCCCTCGGGCTTCTGGATGCCCCAGCTCGGCTGGTATCCGGGGGTCGAGGAGATCCTGAGCGCCTACGGCCTGCAGTACAGCCTCTCCTCGACCCGAGGCGCCCTCCTCGGTAGCCCGACGCCTCGCTTCGGCTCCTACGCCCCGGTTAGCTGCCAGAACGGCTTCTCCGTTTTCATCCGCGACGTGGCGGCCACCGAGGCCGTCTGGTCAGAGACCGCGGGCTATCCGGCCGACCCGGCATACCGCGACTTCTACCGGGACATAGGCTTCGACCTGCCCGTCGATTACGTCGGGCCCTACGTCGAGCAGAACCAGATCAGGACCTTCACCGGCTATAAGTACTGGGCCATCACCGGCGCGGGCGATAGGAAGGTGCCGTACGAGCCGGGCAAGGCCTCGGCCCGGGCAAAGGAGCACGCCGCCCGCTTCCTCAAGGATAGGCTGGCCCAGGCGGCCCTGGCGGCGTCCCACATGGACGGGCGGCCGCCGCTCATGGTGGCCCCGTACGACGCGGAACTCTTCGGGCACTGGTGGTTCGAGGGGCCGCAGTGGATCGAGGCCCTCTTCCGACAGGCCCAGCCGCTGGGCGAGCTGCGCTTCGTGACGCTGTCGGAGTACCGCAGGTGCTACCCGGACAACGCCGAGTCGGTACCCGAGTACGCCTCCTGGGGCGACGGCGGCTACGGCGGCGTCTGGCTCGAGAAATCGAACGACTGGGTCTATCGCCACGTCTTCAAGATGATAGAGCGCATGATAGAGCTCGCCGAGCGCTTCCCGAACGAGAGCGGGCTCAGGGAGCGCGTCCTCAACCAGGCCGCGCGCGAGGTGCTCCTGGCCCAGGCCTCCGACTGGCCCTTCCTCTTGCGCGCCGGCAAGTCCGGCTCGTTCGCCCGCAAGCAGATCGAGGACGCCGTCACCAACTTCAACCGAATCTACGAGATGCTCTGCGCCAACACCGTCGGTACCGAGTGGCTCACCCGGCTCGAGAAGCGCAACAACATCTTCCCCGGCATCAACTACCGCGTCTTCCGGCGCAAGCGCTGATCGTACCGTGACGACCAACGCCCTTCGCCTCGTGCGCGCGCGGGGCCTCGCGGTCCGCACCATGGAATACGAGTGGTCGGAGGACGACCTGTCCGCGGCCTCGGCCGCCGCCAAGCTGGGCCTTGATCCGGACCGGGTCTTCAAGACCATAGTGCTTCGCGGCCCGCGCGTGGGCCCCTTCGTCTGCGTCGTCCCCGGCTCGGCCGAGGTCGACCTACGCAAGGCCGCCAAGGCCGCCGGCGACAAGTCGGCCGAGCCGCTCCCCCTACGGGAACTCGAGCCCCTGACCGGCTACCAGCGCGGCGGCTGCTCTCCCGTAGGCCTCCGCCGCCCGCTTCCCGTCTACATCGACGAGACGGCCTCGCTCTGGGACGAGGTGTCGGTCAGCGCGGGCGCCCGCGGGCTCCAGATGATACTCTCTCCGGCCGACCTGGCCTCGGCGGCGGGCGCCGCCTTCGCCGACCTCGTCTAGGGCGCGACGAGCCTACCCGCGGCGCGCCGGGCCGTGGCTGCGCGCGCCGTTCCTCCTCGCCGTCAAGGACCCTTGGCCGTGGCGGCGCTGAAGCCCTCGAAGACCGATGCGTCGAGCCTCGCCAGCGTCGGCTGGTCGGCAACGACTATCCAGCTTACCGGAGCCCCGACAATGTAGGCCTTGACGCAGGCCACGATGTCATCCGCCGAGACGGCGTTGACCTTGTCGATGAAGCGCAGGTATTCCAGGTGGTCGCCGTGGTAGAGCCTGCTCGCCACGAGCTGGGCCGCGGTCTGGGCGTTGGTCTGCTGGTCGCCGTAGAAGGCGTTCTGGTACTTGGCCTTGTAGGCGGCCAGGGTCTCCTCGATGGGCGCGTAGGGCTCGTCGCCCCCTCGGAGGTTGAGGGTCCTGCCGGAGGCCAGGACGGCTACGGCCTCGTCGGCCCAGGCCTTGGCCTCGGCGGGCCTGTCGGTCTTGTATACGACGAGGGAACCGTAGGGCGCCTCGAAGCCGAAGGCCTTGGACCAGGTCGAGTAGCAGGCGCCGTGATCTGTGCGCACGATGCTGAAGAGGAGCTCGTCGAGCATGGCGTAGGCCAGCTGCAGCGTGACGAAGTCCGGGCTGCGGGGATCGGCTATGGGGTAATCGCCGCGCACGTAGGCGACGCCCTGCGACTTGTCGAAGCGCTCCAGGAGGAGCGACTTGTTCGCCGGCAACGGCGGTACGGCCGGGACCTCGAGGCCCGAACGCGGCGCCGTGCCGAGGGTGGCGTCCAGGGACGCGGCCAGCGCGTCGACGTCGAAGTCGCCCACGGCGACGATGAGCATGCGGTCGGCTCCCATGGCCTTCCGGTAATACTCCTTGACGTCGTCGAGCGTCATGGACGCTACCGATTCCGGGCTCCCGCCGAACTCCGCCGCGTAAGGGTGACCCTCGAACATGCGGGCGTGAAGCCGGGAGACCGCCACGTTGTAGGGGTCGGCCAGGGATTTCTGTAGGCCGACCTTGAACTCGTTCTGTACCAGGGCGAACTGTGCGGCGTCGAAGGCCGGCCTGAGGGCGCAGTCCGCGAAGGCGGAGAGCATCTCGTCCCAGTACTTGTCCAGGGTTAGGAGGTCCAGGCTGGCCCAGTCGTAGCTCGAGGCCTGGTAGCCTATGGAGCTCGAGCGCTCGTACTGGAGCCTCTTGAGGCGCTCGTAGCCGTAGTCGGCCGAGCCCCTCGCCATCATGGCGAGCGTCATGGCTTCGATGCCGGCCTTATCGGGGCTCGTCATGGCCGAGCCGCCCTTGAAGGCCACCTTTAGGGAATAGACGCGATTCGCTGGGTTCTTCTTGACGACGAGCGTGACGCCGTTGGATAGCGCGCGCGTCTCTATCGTTCGTAGGTTGGTGGCCATGAAGGCGCCCGGCTCGGCGGACAGCCTCCAGGAGGAGAGCGGAGAGGCGGGGAGGGCCCAGGCCCGGCCTTTAGGCGCGGCCTGAGATGGGGCGCCGGGCTCGGCCCGGGGAGGCTCGGGGGTCGAGGCGGGAGCGCCCGCGCAGGAGACGGCGAGCATGGCGGCCGCAACCGCGGCGGCTATTCGCGTAAGCGTACGGTATGCCATGGGTCAGTCCTTCCACCAGAAGGCGTTGTCGGGCGTCACGGTCTTGAAGCCCGCCGCCGCGAGGGACTCGGCCTCCGCCTCGTAGTCGGCCGGGTTAAGGCGGATAGCCACTACGGGCGAGGCCGAGAGCAGGTATCGGTCCAGGAAGCGACCGATGTCGGCGCGCTCGACCGAGCGCATGGAGGATGCGTAGTCGAAGAAGTAGTCAGCCGACGAGACGGCCCACCAGAACGACAGCGTCTCGATGAAGCGCTCGGGCGTCTCGAGCCCCAGGAGCTGCTCGTCCTCGAGCTTGGTCTTGACTATGGCGAAGTCCTCGTCGCTGAAGTACGTCCGGTCTTCCTTGATGGCCTTGAGCTCCGCCGGGAGGGCCTTGCCTGCGAAGGTCTCCTTGGCGCGCTGCGCCAAGGGGTAGGCGGGGTCGACGAAGCAGTAGCCGTAGAACGATACCTGGCCTCCGTCCCGCTGGGTATAATAGTAGGCCCCGAGGTAGTCCTTATCGTACAGGGCCGGGATCGCGTCGTAGAGGCGCGTCCTATAGCGGCCGTCGGGAGCCTGGAGGAGGTAACCCCAGACGTCGGCCGCGTAGGTGGGCGCGGGATCGGCTAGGACGTCCGGGCCGCGATAGCGGGCCTCCATGTAGGCTATGCCCTCCGGTAGGGACTCGTCCGGGTAGGCCAGGTACGCGGGAGCCTTAGGCGAGGGGTGGGCCGGTGGCGGCGCCTTCCATGGATCGGGGCCAGCCTTCCAGGAGCCGTACCAGCGCTCGGCCATGGCGCGTACCGCCTCGGGATCGACGTCGCCGCCGACGAAGAGCGCCGCGTTGTTGGGAACGTAGTAGCGCGACTGCATGGCGCGGAGCGTCTCTACGCTGGCAGCCCGAACGGTGGCCTCGTTGCCGCCTATGTCCCTGCGCCAGGGATAGGAGGCGAAGAGCGCCTTGTCCATGGCTGCGGAATAGACGTGGTCGGGATCGCCCAGGAAGCCGTTGATCTCGTTCGAGACGACCCCCTGCTCTATGGCCAGCTCGGCCGGGTCGAAGGACGGCTCGCGCATGGCGTACGACCAGAATTCCAACCCCGCCTCGGCCTTGGCCGAGGGTACCGTGAAATAGTAGGTTACGTATTCCGTGGAGGTACCGCCGTTCCATTCGGCCACGCCCAGGTCGGTCATGGCCGCGGAGAAATCCGTCTCCGTCCTGTAACGCGAGTTGCCCTTGAAGAGCATGTGCTCGTATAGGTGGAAGAGTCCAGCGGTCTCGGGCGCCTGGGTTATGGAACCGCAGCGGAAGGTAATCTGGATCCTCGCGAGCGGAACCGCGTGATTCTCGAGTACGAATAGCTCGAGCCCGTTGGCTAGCTCGAAGCGATGGAGCCCCGGTACTCCGGTAGGCGCCGCGAAGGCCGCCGCCGATACTGCCAGGAACAGGGCCGCCAGTAGGGAACGTCTCATAAGGGCCGAGCCTCCTTGCCGCGTGTCCGGTCCAGGGTAGGTCCGCGATACGTTCCTGTCAAGCGATACGGAGGCTAGCTCCCCGCCAGGCTCGCTCGCCGTCGCTCATGGAGCCTAGGCCAGGCAGGCCGTTCCAGGGTAGCATGGGGGAGTGACCGCGTATCTTTTCCGCCGCGCCCTCCGGAGCTCGGCCCGAGCCCTATACAGCCAGCGCCAGTCGCCTCCAGAGCAACCATCCAGGCCGTCTCCGGCCGGCCCGAGGGCCTTGCCGGGAAGGCTCGGCCTGGGCCTCGCCAAGGCGTTCCTCCTCTTCCATGTCTGGTACGTGGGCTCGACGAGCCTCATGGTGCTGTGCTTTCGCTTCGTCGATCCCGCCGCCACTACGCTGTCGGTGTATCGGCGACTCGTAGACGGCTGGGAGCTGTCTCCCCGGCGCTCGGTGCGGCTGGCCGAGGTACCATCGTTGGCTCGGCGCATGCTCGTCTCCGTCGAGGATAGCAGGTTCTGGGATCACCACGGGGTTGACCTCGAGGCCATAGCGCGCGCCCGGGAGGTCAACCGAAGGCTCGGGCGTCCGCTCTACGGCGGCTCTACCCTGACCATGCAGGTGGCGCGAACCCTCTTCCTCCTGCCGGTGAAGAGCTACGTTCGCAAGTACCTCGAGGTCATTGTCGCGCTGGAGCTGGAGCTCCTCCTCCCCAAGGCGCGGATACTCGAGCTCTATCTCTCGTGGGCAGAATGGGGCAGGGGCGTCTTCGGCATCGAGGCCGCCGCGCGCCGCCATTACGGCGTATCGGTCGGTAGGCTCGGCCCGCAGCGCCTCGCGAGCCTCGTGGCGGTGCTTTCGTCTCCCATACGCTTCAACCCGGCCACGATAGCCAAGAGCGGCCTCCTGTCGTCCCGCTACGAGTTCCTCCTGGAGCGCTACGTCCGCTGAGCCATCGCGGACCTGATGGCCTTGTCGAGCGCGTCGGCGAAGGCCTTGGCCTCCTTCGGCCCGTATGACCTGCCGCTCGATAGCGACGGCGCCAGCCCCAGGTCGCGGAGCTCGGCCATGCGGTCGCGGAGCGAGGCACGCTCTCGCACCGAGTCGGGCGTCCAGACGGTTCCCCTGTCGTTTATGGCGGAGAGGCCGGCGGCCAGCGCGCGGGCGGCCAGGGGTATATCCCGCGTCACCACTATGTCGCCCGGCCTGGCCGCGGCCATGATGTAATCGTCGGCGCTCGCCTGGGGAGCGCCGGTCCCCGATTGAGCCGGCGCGGCCGCCTGGGCCGACGCGGCCGCCTTGCCGACTATGATGGCCTCGAGGCTCTTGCCCGGAGGCAGGGGAACGGGGCGGTTGGATACGAAGACGGCCCGCAGCGGCTCGCCTCCCGGGCTCGAGCCGGCGCGCCTGCCTATGAGCGCGCGCGCCTCGCGCGGCAAGGAATCGGCGTCTGCCCATATCGTCATGCCGGCACGTCCGCCCTGACGACGCGGCCCTTGCCCGATAGCTCGTAGGCACGCTCGCCCGCGGTCACGAAGGCCGAGCATCCCCGCCCGAGCCGGATCGAGGCTCCGCCGGGCCGGGCCAGCTCGAGCGAGCCTTCGGCGCAGAAGAGTATCTCGGGGACGGCCGCCCTCGGGCCCACGGCCAGGCGCCCGTCCACGTCGGCCCAGGAGAGGCGGTAGTCGCCGACGCAGGGCGGGTACTCGCGGAAGCCGTCCGCCGAGGGCCGCGGCTCTACGACGCGAATATCGCCCGTATCGAAGGTGAGCGACGATATGAATTCCGGTATGTCCATGTGCTTGGAGGTAAGGCCTCCGCGGAGTACGTTGTCGGAGTTGGCCATGATCTCCAAGGCCGTGCCCTCGAGGTAGGCGTGGGGTACGCCTGCCGCCAGGTCGAGCGCCTGCCAGGGCTCGAGCTCGAAGAGGTTGAGCGCCACGGGCGCGAGCGCCCCTATATCGCCTGGGTAGGCGTCCATAAGCCTCAGTATCCAGGAGAACAGGTAGGCCGTCTTGCTCGAAGGCGGCTCGCGCTCAACGATGTTTGCGCAGCGCGCCTTGGCGTAGGCCAGGCGTGAACGCTTGCGCTCCTCGGATAGCGAGATGAACGTATGGAAGAAGACCGATAGCTCCAGGCGGCTCCGGTCCGTAGCTAGCCTGCCCGCGAAGCGTTCCCACTCGTCCGGGACGAGGAGCCTGACGTTGGCCACGATGTCGTCGACGGGCCTGAAGCCGCAGAGCCCCTGGAAGCGCGATAGGGCCACGACCGTCTCCGGCTTATGGTTCGGATCCTTGTAGTTGCGCTCCGGGGCGTTGAGCGCTATGCCCAGGAGCTCCTCCCTCGCGAAGCCTTTCTCTGCCTTACGCTTGGTCGGGTGGGCCTGGATGGACAGCGGCCGGGCCGCCGAGAGCACCTTGAAGAGGAAGGGCAGGCTGTCGCCGGAGCGGGCCGCTACCGCGGTGCCCAGGGTGCCTGCGGGGTCGTCGGCTATGAGCCTGTCGAGCGGCATGCGGTCGCCGGAGGCGGGATCGACGGCGAGCGATGGAGCCTTGGGATGGGCGCCCATCCAGAGCTCGGCCCAGGGTTCGCCCCTCGGGTTGTCGCTGCCGAGTATCTCGGGCAGCGATGTCGTCGAGCCCCAATCGTACTTCTGGATAGCGTTCTCAAGCGTCAGGATTGCCATGGGGCCATTGTAGCGTCCGGTCGCTCCCGCGGTCTAGGATAAAACTAGGCGCGGCGATCCAAGAAGCTGCGAACGTCGTCGCACAGCTCGCCCAGGGGCTTCCAGCTCGTGGCGCAGCTCGGTAGCGACGATACGAAGAGCCGCCCGTAGCGCTTGGTAAGCAACCTGACGTCTAGTATGGCGACGGCGCCGCGATCCTCGGTGTGCCGTATGAGGCGGCCGAAGCCTTGCTTGAGCCTGATGACGGCCTCGGGCAGGGATAGGTCCATGAAGGCGTTGCCGCCGCGGCGCTCGATCGCCTCCGCCCTGGCCATCTGGACGGGGTCGGTCGGCACCCTGAAGGGGAGCTTGGCTATGATGACGAGCTCGAGCGTCTCGCCGGGGGCGTCTATGCCTTCCCAGAAGGAGTCCGTGGCGAAGAGTACGCTCGTCACGTCGGTCTTGAAGGCGTCGAGGAGGCGCGAGCGCTCGTCGTCGCCCTGGCGGAAGGCGGCTATGCCGAGCGTATCGAGCCGGGGCTTGACCGAGTCCCAGGCCGCGCGCAGCGACGCGTACGAGGTGAAGAGCACGAGGGCGCGGCCGCCCGAGGCGGCCACGAGGCGGTAGACCGCCTCGTTGATCCAGTCCTGCCAGCCTGGCGCGTCCGGGGCGGGGGCGTCGCTCGCCGCGCCGAGCAAGGCGTTGCGCTCGAAGGGGAAGGGCGAGGGGAAGGCCATGAACTCCGCCCTGACGCCCGAGTACTCGAGTCCCACCCGACGGGCCCAGTACGCGAAGGAGTCCCCGACCGATAGGGTCGCCGAGAGGCAGGCCACGGTGCGGAACTGGCCGAAGACGGCCTCGTTCATCGTTTCGCCTATGTCGAGGGGGGTCACGCGGAAGGCAGCGAAGGGCTCGCCCGCGTTTGTCTTGCCGCGATCGAGCCAGTACACGTTCGACCGGTCCTCGTCGAAGAGCCGGAACCGCGAGCAGATGCCTGCGAGCGAGGACAGTCGCGCCAGGGCCAGCTCCGCCTCGCGTACCGACTGATCGGCCTCGTCCTCCTCCGGCACGCCGTTCAGGGCGTCCTTGAGGAGGGCGGCCATGGCCAGGAGCGCCCGCTCCAGCTCGGCGAGGGGCGCGAGCGCTGCGCTCTCGACGGAGGGAGAGCGCTCGGTCAGGCGCAGGTTCGGTTGTCCCCCGAGGAGTCCCAGGGCGGCGCCTTCCGCGGCGTCTACGGCGGCGTAGAGAGCGTCCACGGCGTCGGGGAAGCGCTTAAGGAGCCCTGGCGCCAGGCCCTTGAGGTTCTGCAGCTTGACCACCACGCCGAATTTGCGGCCGCGGCGTTCCCGGTACAGCCGGGAGACCTGCTTGAGCACCGAGAAGCGCGTCAGTTCCTCCGAGAATAGGCTCGTGGCGCTCGCCTCTATGGCGTGGGCCTCGTCGAAGACGATGGAGCCGTAGGGCGGCAGGACGGCCGTAGACTCGTAGCCGGAGCCCGCGGCCCGGGCCGAGAGGTCGCTGAAGAGGATGTGGTGGTTGGCCACGAGGAGGTCCGCGTCGGCCGCGTCGCGCTTGGCAAGGAGCACGAAGCAGCGCTCGCGGAAGGGGCAGCGCATGCCCAGGCAATCGTCCGCCTCGGAACGGACGCGGGACCAGAGCGACTCCTCCGGCCAGAACGACAGGTCGGCGCGGTCGCCCGAGGCGCTCGACTCCGCCCAGGCGGCGACGCGGCGTAGCGGGTGGTCGTCGGAGGACGCGAAGATGCCTTCCTCGTCCAGGGCCTCCGCGAGGCGCGTCCGGCAGAGGTAGTTGCCCCGGCCCTTCACGAGGACAGCCTTGGGCGGTTTCTTGAAGAGCCCGGCCATGAGGGGGATGTCCTTGTCTACGAGCTGCCGCTGCAGGTTGATGGTCGCCGTGGAGACGACCACGCGTTCCTTGTTGCGCGCCGCCCAGGCCAGGGCGGGCAGGAGGTAGGCGAATGACTTGCCGACGCCGGTACCGGCCTCGGCGGCCAGGACGTAGCCGCCGTTGAAGGCCTCGGCGACGGCCCTCACGAGTCCGAGCTGGCTCTGCCTCGGCTCGTAGCCGCCGAGCCTCGTCGAAAGCTTCCCGCCCTCGTCCAGGACGCCGACGAGCTCCTCCGTACGCAGGGCGACGAGCGCGCGGGCCCTCACGGGCTCGGCCACGACGTAGACGCGGCTCACGTCGGCGTCGACGATGTAGGAGCCGACGCCGCGCTCGCCGACCCTCGAGGCAATCGCCAGGT
The DNA here is from genome assembly GCA_964573825.1 of uncultured Treponemataceae bacterium. Classification (GTDB taxonomy): domain Bacteria; phylum Spirochaetota; class Spirochaetia; order Treponematales; family UBA12059; genus SZUA-370. The sequence continues at coordinate 22,859 of CAZNNA010000003.1, read as the reverse complement.
CGGCGTCGCTCGGCTCGAGGAGGCCCGAGGGGTGGTTGTGTATGAGCACGTCGCCGCGGTCGAGGAAGCCGGCGACGGCGGGCACGCTCGAGCGGTCGCCCCGCGCGCCAACGGTCAGCTCGCTGACGAGGCCGTTCTCGTCGAGCCGGCCGGCCGCGAAGACCTCGTTGAAGCCGGCGTCGGCTATGGCCTCTCGGAGGGTCGCCGCCGCCTCCTCTGTGAAGCGCTCGCTCGCGCGCATCCGGATGCTTCCTAGAGCCCTGCGCCTAGCGTCAGCGCCAGGCCGTGCCGTACGAAGGCGCCTTCCGCACTGTCCGGGCGGAACCATATTTCCGCGGCCAGGACCGGGTGGGCGTAGGCCAGCGCCCCGATGGCGGGCGTGGCCGTGAGCTCGGCGCGGCAGAAGGCCGACCAGCCCCAGGCCGCCGGGGCCAGGCTCTCGCCTCCCGCGGCGAAGGCCCGGGCGCCGGCGCGGAAGGATAGCCGGTTGAGGTACAGCGGCCCCAGGTTGGCCTGGATCTCCGTTGACAGCGGCCTAAGGCTCGCCTCGCCCTGGGCGTACCACGGCCCCGAGGCCTCCGTGGCGAACTCCCTCCAATAGGGGTAGAGAGCCGCCGCGTAGGCTCCTCCTCCCACGGCGTACCCCCCGGGGCCGTAGGCGATGCTTCCCAGGGCTCCGCCGGCTGCGTAAGCGGCAAGGCGTAGGGCCCCAGGCCCCGCGTAGCCGAAGAGCGCCGCCTCGGCTCCCGCGAAGGAGCCTCCCGTCGCGGGCATGATCTCCATGCCGCCTACGGCCTTGAGGGACAGGGCGTAGCCCGTGACGGCCGCTGGGTCGGAAAGCGGCGCTGTCGCGTCGATCCAGGACAGGGCGGCCGTCGCGGCAAGGGCGGCGTCCGTCCAGGGCACATAGGGCGATCCGGAGGCAGGGAGCGTCGAGGGGAGCGAGGCCGAGGCCCCAAGGCCTACGTTCGCCCCGAGCCTCAGCGAGCCGCCCGAGAAGGCGCCGAAGTCCCGCCGTATCCCGAGCGAAGCCTGCGAGGCTCGGTACCATTCGTAGCGGGCCTCGTCGTACTTGAAGGCGTCCTCGAGGGCCAGGCTCAGCGTCGGCGCGAGGCGGTTATAGGATAGCTCGAGGGCGGCGTCGAGGCCGTTCGCCTGCGCGTTCCATAACGCCGTAGCCGTGGCCGAGACGCGCTCGGCTGGGTCCGCCATCAACGCGGCCGCGCCGAAGGCGTAGAAGCCGCCGCTATAGAGGGAGAACGCGGGGAACCAGGCGCGGGGCAGGAGCCAGGGAAGGACGCTATAGGGCTCGGAGGCTAGGCCCGCGGCGTTCCCGTATACCGAGGGAACCGAGAGGAGGGCGCTCGCATCCTCCCAGCTGGCCGCCTCTAGGGCCATGCCTAAGGGGGCGCGGTCCGCCGGGAAGGCGCAGGGAGCGACGCCGTCGGAGAATCGTCCCAGGTAGTAGACGCGCCCGGCGGCCTCGACCGGCTCGTGGACGCCGCCCGATATCGGGATCGCCTGGTAGCGTAGGGCGTCCCCGTCGAGCTCGGCGAGTCGGTAGAAGGCCTCGTCGTCCCAGCCGAAGCGCAGGACGCCCGCCTCCGATAGCGACAGGTAGCGCACCCAGGAGAGGCCTCCCGGTAGGGCCAGTCGCTCGATGCTCGCGACCGATCCTAGGGGCGCGTCCAGGCCAAGCCTGACTACGGAGACCCTGCCGGCTTCCTTCGCGAGCGCGTAGATGATCCGTCCGTCGGCGCTGGCGACCGGCGAGGCGTAGGCTAAGCGCTCGCTGCCTCGGAGCAAGGTCCGAACGCCGGCGGGCGAGGCCAGGACCAGGTGGGTCATGTAGCCGTCTATCGCTACGGCGACGAGGTTCTCCTCGAGCGGCGCGTAGGCGGCCTCGCGCAAGCCTTCGTAGGGAAGGTCTCGCAGCCGGCCGGAGGCCTCGTCCCATTCCTTAAGGACGAGCCTGGGGAAGCCCTCCTCGTCGCGCTGCGTCGAGGCGAGCACTCGCGAGCCTCCCCGCGAGACCGACAGCCTCGATATTTCGGCGGCGGCGCGGAAGATCGCCTTCGAGTTCCCGGTCGCGGAGTCGCGGCGTACCACGGCTCCACGCGCGCCGTCGTGCCAGTAGAGCCGCTCGCCGTCGGAGGCGAGGGCCGATACGGCCGAGGGCGGCTCGAGCCGCTCGGCCGTCGCTACGATGGGCGCGCGTACGGTCATCCACCTGCCGAAGTCGTCCCAGGCCTCGTCCAGGCCAACGCCGAAGGCCTCCCGGAAGCGGCCGGGAAACCCGAGGACGTCGCCCAGGGGCTTAAGGAGGTAGCGTACGCCGAAGCAGCGCCATAGCTCGGCGTAGCGCTCGAGGCCGAAGCGCTCCTGCAGGTAGCGAGAAAAATAACCGCCATACATATAGTAGAGGCCGCCGCGCGGATAGCGGTCGTAGGCGCCCATGGCCTGGGCGAAGGTCTTGAAGCGGCCCTCGGCGATGTCCTGCCTGACGTACGCGCCCGCGAGGGGGTCGACCGCCCGTCCGTGGCCGTCGCGGCTCTCGAAGGACACGGTGACGCCCTCGACGAAGGACAGCGGGGCCAGGTAGGGCGAAAGCGTCGCCGGGGTGCCGAAGACCGCCGCTACGACGTCCTCAGGGAGGCTCCGTATCGTCATCGATACGGCGTGCGTGAGCTCATGGTAGAAGAGCTTATAGAGGTCGTCCTGGAAGGAGCCCAGGGTGGATTTCATATCCACCGGGGCCTGGTACAGGACTATGCGCAGGTAGGGTACCCAGGTGAAGTAGCCGTTGAGCTGTTCCGAATCCGGCGTGATGACGACGGGCATCCTGAAGCGCGGCGTCGTGCCGAGCAGGACCGCTATCTCGCGGTACGAGTCGTCGGCGAAGGTCGACAGGTAGGCTGCCGCGGCGCGGGATTCCTCTGGATAGATGATGGTGAAGTATTCCGTCTCTGTCTGCTCGAGAGGCCTGTCCGGGCTATATAGATCTGGGAAGGCCGGCCTCAAGGCCGTCATGGCCAGCAGCGCCGCGTACGCGAGACGTCTCATCGTTCCTCCAGGGCTGTAGTATCGCGGAGTATACGAAGAAAGGCATCGGACGGTATAGTCTAGGAGGGCGGCGAGTCGGAGAGAGCCTCCTACACAAAACGCCCCGTTCTGCCGATAATGAAACGAAGTACTATGAAGTTAGGATGGCGATGACCGTAGGGCAGAAAGCCGCCGTAAGCCTACTCCTCTCCGTGATCCTGGGCGCCGGCCTCGTCGTGCTGTCGTACTCGGGCCTCTCCGAGGCCGTCGAGACGCGGTTCTTCGACGAGCGCGTTCGCCGGCAGGCGGAGGGATCGGTCGAGGGGCTCGTCGCCTCGGTCGACGCCTACCACGAGACCCTAGCGGGCCGTTTCTCGCCCATCCTCGAGAACGACTACATCAAGCGTAGCTTCCTGCCCAACCAGAGCGCCGAGGACGTCTTCGATAGGACCAAGGCCTTCGGGCTGCTCGCCGAGTCGACGCCGGGCTTCCTCGGAGTCAGGTTCATCGACGCCGACGCCCGCCGTATACATTTCTCGACCTTCCCCGGCGACATCGTCAAGGCCGAGGAGCTACGCGTCGTCTATAGGAACTACGGAGAGGGAAAGGACGAGCCGTACGCCCTCGTCCAGGCTCCGGAGGGCTCCTCCGGCTCGGTAGCCATACTCTCTGGCAGGCGCGCCTTCGCGTATAGCTTTCCCTTCGTGGACGGCTTCGGCGTCTACCGCGGCAGCGCCGTATTCTTCGTCTCCCTCTCCGGCCTCCTCGAGCGCCTTGCCGCGGACGGCCGCATAGCGCTCGGCGACGACGTCGTTCCCGTCGGCGACGCGGGACTCCTCTTCGGGGCGCCGGCCTGGGGCGGCAAGGATCTCTCCGCGAGGGTCGCCGAGCTGTGGGGCTCCGGTCCCAACGCCGAGCCGGTACCTGTCGGGGCTACCGAGGCCTCTGATACCTTCGTGCTCTTCTCCCGCCGAGCGTCCCGCGGCCTCGTCGGCCGCCTCGTGCCCTCGTCCTGGTTCGATATGCCCGAGGCCTTCCGCTGGCTCCTCCTGGGCGCGGCCTTCGTTACGCTGTTCCTCGCCATCTTCCTTAGCGCCAACCTCAGGCAGGATCGCCTCTCCGTACTGGCCGGGCGCATCAAGCGGCTCCAGATAGAGATGCTCGACGAGTACCTGGAGCGCAAGGGCGACCTCGACGTAGAGCTATGGAAGGCCGAGCTGGAATCCAGGCGCGCCGAGGCTAAGGCTAGGATACGTAAGAGCGCCGGGCGGCTCGCGCGCCGCAGGCCCGCGGACGTCGATGCCCTCATCGATCGTTCCTGGGACGATATCATCGCGGTCATGACGGCAAGGGGCGAGCGCTCCTCCGGCATAGACCTCGCCTCTATCGAGGCCCTGCTCAAGGAGGCCCTGAGCAAGGGTTCCCTCGTCATCGGCTCGGCTCAACCGGCGACAGCGCCCGCGGTAGCCTCGGCGGCTCGCACCGACGGCGTTCCTCGCCTCCAGGCTCCCCGTCCCGCTCCTTCTCCCTCTACGGAGGAGGTCGAAGAGCTCGTCGAGGAGGCGGAGGCCGTCGAGGAGGTCGAGGAGCTCGTCGAGGAGGCGGAGGCCGTCGAGGAGGTCGAGGACCTCGTCGAGGAGGTCGAGGAGCTCGTCGAGGAGGCGGAGGCCGTCGAGGAGGTCGAGGACCTCGTCGAGGAGGTCGAGGAGCTCGTCGAGGAGGCGGAGGCCGTCGAGGAGGTCGAG
>CAZNNA010000003.1:14007-17972 GCA_964573825.1 uncultured Treponemataceae bacterium | reverse complement strand
GGAGCTCGTCGAGGAGGCGGAGGCCGTCGAGGAGGTCGAGGACCTCGTCGAGGAGATCGAGGACCTCACCGAGGCGGAGGCCGTCGAGGAGGTCGAGGACCTCGTCGAGGAGGCCGCGGCCGTCGAGGAAGTCGAGGAGCTCGAGTCCGCCGAGGCGCTCCTCGGCTCGGACGCGGATGCGCTGGAGTGGGGTAGCCTATCGGCCGAGGCCCTGGCCCTGGCCATGGGCGACGATGACGACCTTCCTATAATACCGGAGAGCCTCGGGCTCGAGCTCGTCGAGGAGACCGACCTGGCCGATATCATCGGCTATCTCGACATTACCTCGCGTTCCAGTCCGCTCGAGGTAGGCGACGCCTTGGCGGAGCCGTCCGAGCCCCCGGCTAGCCGCGATGACGAGCCCGCCGATGCCTTGCCGAGCCTCGTCCTCGATTCCCCGTTCGCCGAGCTAGACAAGACGGTCATGGCATTGAGCGATTCGCAGCACGATTCCCCGGGTCCCGAAGACGCCCTCGACGGCTTACCGCGTACCATCCTCGCCGATGCGGTCGCCGCGGAGCCCTCGGAAGACGCATCGCTCGAGGCCGCCGAGGCCGCCGCCGATATGGAGGACCTGCTCGAGGATGTCGAGTTCGACCTGCTCCTGAGCGCCCTCGACTTGAGCGGGCTCGACGGATACCGCGACGAGGACGGCTTCCTCGAGCTGGACGACGAGGTCTTCGTCAGGGACTCCCGCATCGAGCCCAGGGAGGCGGAGAGCGACGACGACCTGGGCGACGAGATATCCATGCTGTCCGCCGAGCAGCGCGACAGGCTCGAGGAGCTGCAGGCGCCCGAGTCCGGCGACGAGATGGTGTCGGACGTGCTTCCGCTCCTGCGCTATAGCTACGAAGGACACCGCGCGCGCTACCATCGCGCCGCTCGAGGCGACGACCAAGGCATAGAGGAGCTACCCGCCGTGGCCGAGGCCGAGCCTCTCGACGTGCTCCCCCTCGACGAGACGGCCGACGAGCTCGCCCGCGAGACCATAGTGCTGATCGACGGCGTCTATACCATCAATAGGGCCGCCGTCTCGAGCGCCCGCGCCGAGGACGAGGCCCTCAAGGAACTGGCGGATTCGGTCCTTGACGGCCGTCGAGCTTGACAGACCGGCCGCCTCGAACCTACGCTAGGCCTAGCATGCCCCATACCGAGTGCGTCTTCATCATCGGCGGAGACGAGCCGATAGTGCTCCATCCCTTCGACTTGCCGCGTTTCGAGGCCGGCGCCCGGGGAGAGCTGGCGGGTCGCTGTTCCTCGGGCTTCGTGGCTCGGGGAGCGGACGAGCTCAGGCAGTCGCTCTACCTGGCGATGGAACGAAGCCTCAGGCGAAGGATGGTCGACAAGGGCTACGCCCTTCGACTAGCCGCCTCGGCGGGGCTCTTCATACTCGTGTACCTTTTCTGTTCCCTGGTCATACGCGATCCCATTCCCTTCATCGACGAGGTGCTCCTGGGCGGGATCGCGGCCGGGCTCTTGTTCTTCGGCTGGGAGCGGCGGGTCCTGGCATCGCCGCGTCACGTCGAGGCCTTGGTGAGGGCCAGGAAGACCATAGATAGCCTCTTCTTCACCGAGAGCCGCGTCGTCGACCTCGTCGAAGCCTGGCGCGACGAGCTGTTCCTGGCGGGGCCGGCCTCCTTCCATCGGCCGGCGAGGAGCGAACCCGTCCTGTCGCCGGATGAACGGCTCGAGGCCGAGGCGCTGTGCGAGCTCCTGGCTGCCCGCTGGAAGCGAGAGCCCGTCGTAGCCGCGTTATACGAGGCCTCCCTCCGGGAAAGGATACCCGGGGCGCTGATCGATAAGGCCCATAAGCGGCTCGGCGCGTCGGAATGCGCGCTGGCGCTCGCCTATGTGCGGCTCATTCCCCTGGCGCTTGCAGTACCGGGTTGATGAGGGGCCCCCTCGAGGATCGGGCGCCGATTCGGCGGACGTCACGCGCCTGGCTCCTGGCCGCCCTGGCGTTCCGCCTCGCGGCCGGGGCCTACGCCCAGGAAGGTTCCGCCGTCACGGGCGCCGCTCGGTATCCCGTCGTCGAGCGGCTCTCTCCTCGCGATATAGTGTTCCGGCAACTGCAGGACTCCCTCGCCCAGGGCTACGCCGCCGAGAACGGAGCCGGCGATTTCCCCGACCTGTTCCTGTGCGAGTGGACGGCTCGCGGCGGCGAGGATCTCATAGACGTGGCCGCGCGCCTGAATATACCGTACGATAGCCTGGCGACCCTGAACGGTTACGAGCGCCCGAGGACCTTCGGCGAGGGAGAGCGCGTGCTCATTCCCTCCATAGCCGGCGTTTTCATTCCCGACGAGCCCAGGACGGACCTCGACCGCCTGCTGCAGGCTCGCGACGCCGGCGAGGGGAAGGCCCTACGGTTCGAGCTCCGGGAGGCTCGGAGAGTACGGCGCTTCTCCTTCCTGCCCGGATCGCGCCTCTACGCTACCGAGCGTTCCTTCTTCCTGGTGACCGGCTTTCGGATGCCGTTGCCCGCGGGCGTCATGACGAGTCGCTTCGGCATGCGCGCGAGTCCCATAGACGGGCACGATCGCATGCATCAAGGCGTCGACCTGGCGGCTCCCGCGGGCTCGGCCGTGCTCGCGGCTCGCGACGGGACGGTCGAGGCCGTTCGTACCGACGACGTTCTCGGACTGCATGTCATCGTGGATCACGGCTCCGGCCTGGGAACGGTTTACGGGCACCTGCAATCGAGCGCCGTCGAGTTGAACCAACGGGTCCGATCGGGTACAATGATCGGAACGGTCGGTTCCTCCGGTCTATCGACGGGCCCGCATCTGCACTTCGAGATACGGCTCGGCGGCGCGCCAAAGGATCCGGCGACGTATCTACCAGGATTGAAGCCATGAGCACAGCGTCCCGTTTAACGCTCGTTCTAGCGGTCATTTCCTCGTTTCAGGCCCATGCCCAGGTTTTCAGGGCATCGGTCCCCGCGACGGTACGCGTCTCGGCCGCGGAGTCCGAGGGCTCGAGCGTCAGCCTGCGCTACAACGAGGCCGCCGCCATCATGCTCGCCGAGGATTCGGTCTTCATCCAAGGCCTGGAGATCGAACTCCGTGTTCCCAAGGCCTTCCAGGGCTCCGAATCGTCCGTAGCCTGGTCCCTCTACGCGTCGGTCGCGCCGCGGCCGACCAAGGATCAGTTCGACTACCAGGCGGAGCTCGTGGCCACCCAAGGCCTGCCCGCCCGGGTCACCATGCGACTCATCGTACCCACCGCCGAGCGGCACGGCATCAAGGGCGATCCCTACTCGACGGTCATACCGACGATCGCCGGTCCCGGTCGATTCCCCTTGCTCTTCAAGCTTTCCCCGATCGGCAAGGGGCAATCGGCGGCCATGGAGAAGGCCGAATTCCGCCTGACCGTGCGTCCCGTGCTCGGCGATGACGGGGGCATCAAGGTGTCCCTCCAGTTCCCCGAGGGCGCAGATCCCAGGACAGGCTCGGTCTTCATCGACGATCGTCGCGTCGATCACCTGCAGCTCGTCGTCGTCCGTAAGGGACCGCACGTCGTCAGGGTCCACGCGGACGGGTTCCGGGAGGAGGTCGTGAACGTGGCCGTGGAGCCGGGCCGGATCAGCCCGGTCAACGTGTCGCTCGTATCCGACATACCCATGCTGAGCTTCCACGCTCCCGCCGGTACCGAGGTGACCGTGGACGGGCAGCCGGTGGATCCCGAGTCGTTCGCCGGCCTGGCCGTGGAGCCCGGAGAGCATATCGTCTTCCTGCGCCTGGGCGATTACTCGATGACTCGCAAGGTGCTGGCGCAGCGGGGAAAGGTCTACGCCGTCACCCTATCGGTTGAACTGGATATTAAGGTATCGCCATAGGCGCGGACGAGCCCGCCGTCTCCGCGCCTGACGGCATGAAAGGCCTCGCAGGACTCATATGAAACGAATAGCGTCATGGAACGTCAAC
>CAZNNA010000003.1:11352-13997 GCA_964573825.1 uncultured Treponemataceae bacterium | reverse complement strand
TGGCGGGCGAGTCGGCCGACGTCGTATGCGTCCAGGAGACCAAGGCCGATCCTAGCCAGCTGACCAAGGACTTCTTCTCCGTCCGGGACGGCGAGGGAAGGCCGTACCAGGCCTTCTGGTCGAGCGCCAAACGCCGGGGCTACTCCGGCGTCGCCATCTACGCCAAGGAGGCGCCCGCCGCCGTCCGTACCCTCGGAGCGACCGAGTTCGACGACGAGGGCCGCTACCTCGAGGCGGATTACGGTAACCTGGTCATCGCCAGCGCCTACTTCCCCAACTCCCAGGAGGCGGGCGCCAGGCTCGACTACAAGCTACGCTTCTGCGAGGCCGTCCTCGCTCGCTGCGAGGCCATAGTCGCCGACGGGAGACACGTCGTCGTGGCCGGCGACTATAACATAGCCCACGAACCCATAGACCTTACCTATCCCAAGGCCAACGAGGGCAATCCCGGCTACCTCCCGGAGGAGAGGGCCTGGATGGCGCGCTTCCTGTCCGGCGGCTACGTCGATACCTTCCGGCGCCTCCATCCCGGCGAGCCGGGGCACTATAGCTGGTGGAGCTATAGGATGAAGGCCCGGGAGAAGGACATAGGCTGGCGCCTGGATTACCATTGCGTCGACGAGGCCCTGGCGCCCGCCATAGCGGGCGCCGCGATCCGAAAGTCCGTCCTCGGTTCGGACCACTGCCCGGTCCTCCTGGACCTCGACCTGAAGCCCTAGCTCAGCAAGGAGAGCCTATCCCATGACGATACGCTACAACGCCCCCTCGACGCTTACCTTTACCTTCATGTGCGCGGCGGTGGTCGCGCTCAACGTCATCTTCCCCGGCCTTACCAAGGCCTGGTTCTCGGTCGCCGGTCGGGGCGGCTTCGATCCGCAGTCCGTGAGGTCCTACGTCCGCCTCGTGACCCATATCCTCGGGCACGCGGACATCAACCACTTCCTCTCCAACTTCTCGTTCATCCTGCTGCTCGGCCCCATCCTCGAGGCCACCTACGGCTCGCGCGGCATGGCCATCATGATTGGCATAACGGCGCTCGTCACGGGCGTCCTAAACGTCTTGCTTTTCCCTACGGGGCTCATGGGCGCGAGCGGCATCGTCTTCATGATGATACTCCTGGCCTCCTTCACCAACTTCAACAAGGGCGAGCTACCGCTGACCTTCATCCTCATCATGATCCTCTACCTGGGCCGCGAGGTGTTCAACGCCTTCCGCGACAACAACATATCGGAATTCGGCCACATCATGGGCGGGCTCTGCGGCAGCATCTTCGGTTTCCTGAGCCCTTCCAAGCGATAGGCATTGCGCCGCGCGCCCGAGGCGCTATACTGGAACCAGGGCCGCTAGGAACCGGAAATCGCGAGGAAGAGGGGGAACCGCCATGGCAGAGACCGGCGATCGTAAGGTATTCGTCATAGACACCAACGTCCTCATCCACAATCCCGAGTCTGTGCTGTCGTTCCGTGACAACGAGATAATAATACCGCTACAGGTCCTGGAGGAGCTGGATCACCTCAAGACCTATCCCGACCAGCGCGGCAAGAGCGCCCGAGACGCCATACGCTTCCTCGACCTCGTATCCAAGCGCGGCGACTTGCACGACGGCGTAAAGCTCGACAACGGCTCGACGCTCCGGGTATCGCTCGAGCAATCGGAGCGGGCCCCCAAGGGCTTCGACCCGACCAAGAACGACAACAAGATAATCCTATGCGCCTCCGCCTACCGGGACGCCGGGCGCCAGGTCTTCTTCGTCTCCAAGGATATCAACGCGCGCGTCAAGTCGACGGCGATAGGCGTCAAGGCGGTCGACTACGAGAAGGAGAAGGTCGATATAGCGACGCTCTACCAGGGCGTGGTCGAGGCCGAGGTAGCGCCCGACCAGGTAGCCGCCTTCGACGCCATGGGGCGCCTACCCTGGAAGGACCGGCTCAGGCCCAACGAGTTCGTCATACTGCGCGAGCGCGGCGGACAGGCCGAGCGCCTGGCGCGCGGGAATCCCGAGGAAGGCGTCATCGAGGCCGTCTCCCAGGAGCTCGGCTCCGTCTCGGGCGTCTCGGCCCTCAATCTCAGGCAGCGCGTGGCCCTCGAGCTGCTCCTCGACGATAGGCTGAGCCTCGTGACCATCGTCGGCAAGGCCGGCACCGGCAAGACCCTGCTAGCGATAGCGGCTGGCCTGCGCAAGATCTACGACGAGAAGACCTACGGCAAGATGCTCGTGACGCGGCCCGTCGTGTCCGTGGGCAAGGACATAGGATTCCTGCCGGGAGAGAAGCAGGCCAAGATGTCTGCCTGGATGCAGCCGCTCTTCGATAACCTCGAGTTCATCCTGAGCGTCCATAAGCGCGACAAGGTCAAGTCGGTCGACCAGATGATCAAGGATAAGCAGATAGAGATCGAGGCCCTCTCGTACATCAGGGGGCGCTCGTTACCGAACGAGTACATCATCATAGACGAGGCCCAGAACCTGACTCCGCATGAGATCAAGACCATCGTGTCGCGCGCGGGCAAGGGCTCCAAGGTCGTGCTGACGGGCGATCCGTACCAGATAGACAACATGTACCTGGACGCCAACTCCAACGGCCTTTCCTACCTCGTCGACGCCTTCAAGGGGCAGGCGGTGTTCGGCCACGTGACGCTCCAGAAGA
>CAZNNA010000003.1:6102-11342 GCA_964573825.1 uncultured Treponemataceae bacterium | reverse complement strand
GTCCGGGGGCTGGGGGTGGTCGCCCCGGTCACCCACAAAATTGGCCCGCGCCGCGCCCTCGCCGAGCTGGCCTCGAGCCTCCTGTAGGCGGAGGGCGTGAAGGTCTCCTTCTGCCGTTCCTGCGGGCGCGTTACCCTCGCCGGGTTCCTTTATTGCCCGTACTGCGGCGTCGCCCTGAGGCCGGGAGCCGGTCTCCATGAGGCCTGCGAGGCCCTGGATCGAATGGAACCGGCTCGGGCCGAGGCGGTAAGGAATCAACGGATAGACTCCCTCCTCGAGGCTCTCGAGGAGCTCGAGATCGATGTCGACACCATGCTCGAGGCCCGTCCCGTAGGGCCCTGAACCATTGTTGCGACGACCCGCCGCGGTGTAGAATCAGGCGCGACCGACGGCCCGCGCCCCTTAGCCTCGACGGCTCGGCCCTAGCCGCCAACATTACGATCCAGGAGACACGCGATGTACGGAACGATGAAGAAAGAGCTCGCGGACAAGCTAGGCGCCATTCGCGACGAGGGCCTCTACAAGGCAGAGCGCGTCATAATGACGCCGCAGGGCGCGCTCATAACGGTCCATGGCGGTAGGCGCGTCGTCAACTTCTGCGCCAACAACTACCTGGGGCTGGCCGATAACGACGAGATACGCGAGGCGGCCAAGCGCGCCATGGACGAGTGGGGCTACGGGCTATCGAGCGTGCGGTTCATCTGCGGTACGCAGGAGCCCCACAAGCGCCTCGAGCGCGCCGTGTCTGACTTCCTCGGCATGGAGGACGCTATCCTGTTCTCCTCCTGCTTCGACGCCAACGGAGCCGTCTTCGAGCCGCTGCTCGACGCCGATTGCGCCATCGTGGCGGATAGCCTCAACCACGCCTCCATTATCGACGGCGTTCGCCTCGCCAAGGCCGAGCGCTTCATCTACGAGCATAACAACTTCGACGACCTCGAGGCCAAGCTCAAGGCCGCCTCGGGCAAGAGAATACGGCTCGTGGCCACCGACGGCGTCTTTTCCATGGACGGCGACATAGCCGACCTGGGGCGCGTCTGCGACCTGGCGGAGCGCTACGACGCCCTGGTCATGGTAGACGACAGCCACGCGACCGGTTTCGTCGGCGCCAAGGGCCGGGGAACCCACGAGTACCGGAACGTCATGGGAAGGGTCGATATCATCACGACCACCTTCGGCAAGGCGCTCGGCGGGGCCTCCGGCGGTTGCGTGGCGGGCAAGTCCGAGATAGTCGAGTACCTGCGGCAGAAGGCTCGCCCGTACCTCTTCTCCAACACGGTCGCTCCCGCCATCGTGGGCGGCACGCTCAAGGCCCTGGAGTTGCTTTCCTCCTCCACCGAGCTGCGCGATAGGCTAGAGGCGAATACCAGGCGCTTCCGCGACGGGCTGGCCCGCGTAGGCCTCGACGTGCGGCCGGGTACGCATCCGATCTGTCCCGTCATGCTGTACGACGAGAAGCTGGCCCACGAGATGGCCGATAGGCTCCTCGACGAGGGCATCTACGTGATAGGCTTCAGCTTCCCCGTGGTACCCCGCGGCAAGGCCCGCATACGCGTACAGATATCGGCCGCCCACACCGACGAGCAGATAGACGCCGCCATCGCCGCCTTCGCAAAGGTCGGCGCCGAGCTGGGCGTGGTTAAGAAGTAAGAGCCGGACCATGCGAAACCCGAGGCTGATAATCGTAGCCGTCGTCGCGGGTATCGCGGCGCTCGGCGTCGCCGCGATGCTATCGTTCCTCGCCTACGCCGGTAGCGACAAGGCTCGCACTTCTCTGTTATCGATGTACTTCAAGGCCTTGGCCTCGAACGACCCCGCGGCGGTCTCGGAGCTCGTCGGCCCCGACTATACGACCGACCTCGCCATACCGAAGCTGGAGCGCGGATCCTACGAGCTCTACGAGCTGGACGAGCTTTCCGATGGGACTATCCGCTTCGTCCTCGTGGCCCCGGCTTCCTCGGGGGCGCGCAAGGCCGTGCTCGGCGAGATGGACTATAGGCGGCACGGCCTCGTCAATCGCGTAGAGGCCGTACGCTCGGTCGAGGAAGGCCGGCGCGTCGACTAGCGCTGTCGCCTGAAGCCGGCGACCCGCGGCGAGGCGTTGAGACCGAGCCCGTCGCGGTCTCCCCGCGCTAGCATGCGGCAGCCGAGGCCGGCCACCATGGCGGCGTTGTCGCCGCAGAGCGCCAGGGGCGGGAAGAGCACCCTGAGGTCGGCCCTCCTGGCTAGGCGCTCGCGGAGGTAGCTGTTGGCCGCCACGCCCCCTCCGGCTACGATGGTCGCTATGCCGGCGTCGTCGGCGGCCCTGAGGAGGCGAGAGGCCAGCAGGTCTACCGCGGCCTTCTCGAAGGCGGCCGCCAGGTTGGCGTCGCTTCGCTCGTATCCTTCGGCATGGAACTGGTCTAGCTGCCGTATGGCCGCCGTCTTGAGTCCCGAGTACGATACGTCGTAGCGGTGCTCGCCCTTATAGAGGTTCGGGACGGGGAAGCGATAGGCGCGCGGGTCGCCGCGGCGCGCCAGGCGGTCTATGGCAGAGCCCCCGGGATAGCCGAGGCCGTAGTGCTTGGCGACCTTATCGAAGGCCTCGCCTATGGCGTCGTCTATGGTGGCGCCGAGCACGGTGATGTCGTCGAAGCCGTCGGCGCGGCAGATGAGCGTATGGCCGCCCGAGGCTATGAGCCCGATGAAGGGGTACTCCACGTCGCTCGCGAGGAGCGGAGCGTAGAGATGGGCCAGGACGTGGTTGACGCCGACGAAGGGCTTGCCGGTCGACCAGGCGAGCGCCTTGGCGAAGGATACGCCGACGAGGAGCGAACCGGCGAGCCCCGGCCTCGCGGTGACCGCTAGGCCGTCGATGCCTTCCATGGACAGTCCCGCGTCGGCCAGGGCCTTGGCGACGACGTCCATGATCCATTCCGCATGGAGCCGGGAGGCGATCTCCGGTACGACGCCCTCGTATTCGGCATGGTCGGCTATCTGCGTGGTAATCACGTTCGATAGAATCGCCCGGCCGTCGCGGACCACGGCGGCGGCGCACTCGTCGCAGGAAGACTCAATCCCCAATATCGTCATCGTCGTATGAGTCCATCATGATGCGGGAAATGGTCGAGAGGCTGAAACCCTGCTCGATCAGGGTAGGGTAGAGCTCCGAAAGCGTCTGCGCCAGCTCGGCCGACCAGACGTGACCGATCATGACGGCGTAACCGCGTTTCTCCGCTATCTTGGTTCCCTCGGCTATGTAGTGCAGCATAGAGGCCTTGTCGGGGGTATTGTCTAGAAACACGCTTCGCTCCCATGTCGATTGTCTCATTAGCGAGGCCACGGAGTGTACCACGGAATCGCCTGTGGTTAAAGAGTCCAGGTAGTAGACGCCCGCGGCCTTGGCCTCGTCGAGGACGGCGGCCATGATGCGCGTATCGGCGGTCGTCCTTGAGCCCATGTGGTTGTTCATGCCCACGGCTCCGGATACCTGCGCCAGGTTGGCTCGCACGACGCGACGGATGGACGCGTCGTCCATATCGGAGCGAATCGCGCCGGGTCCTGGATCGAGGGATCCGAGGGCCTCCATGGGTTGGTGGAGCATCAGCTCCTTGCCTGCTTCCTTGACCCTGGCCGCGGCCTTCCTGGTATAAGGAAGGCCGGGCAGCACCGCTATGGTCACCGGGCCCGGTAGCCGCAGGAAGGGCTCGAGCTGCCAGAGGTTGTGCCCGGCGTCGTCTATGACGAAGACGAGGGTGCCCCTCGAGGCGCGATGCCCTCGCCCGTCCTCTGTGCTCGGTATCGAGCGATCCCCTCCCGTAGCCGATGCGGCTGCCGCCGATACGGTCGCTTCCAGCCCTGACGATATATCCATGCCCTCCGCGGGGACGGCGCTGACGGGGGGCGGCGGCTCGCGAAGCCTCGACGTAAGCCCGTAGGCCGCGGCGAAGGCGGCGAGTACGAGGACGGAACTCCAGGCGATGATACGCGCGGTATCGCGCGGTGAGCGGTTCTTCTTGCGAGGCATCGTTGCCCTGACTATATGACGGGGCTGCGAGGCTTCGCAAGCTCGCCGCCCCGTATCGTCGCCTGGCCGTTCCTACGCGCCTATGAATTCCGCGTAATCGGCCCGCTCGCGCAGCTTCCTGATGGCTCGCTTCTCTATCTGGCGCACGGTCTCCGCCGATATGCCCATGGATTCGCCTATGCCCTTGAGCGTGCGGCGCTTGTTGCCATAGAACTCGAAGCGGTAAATGAGTACCTGGCGTTCCTTCTCCATGAGGGCCTCGAGTAACGACAGCGTCTGTTCGCGCACGTTGCTCTTGAAGAGCGCGGCGTCGGGGCTATAGGTCTCGTCGGCGTACACGTCGAGGACGCTACCGGACTCGTCGTCGCTCGAGTCGCCCTCCAGCGGCACGACGGTACACGATATCTCGAGCGCCTCGTAGACGGCCCGCTCGCTGACGCCGAGCTCGACGGCTATCTCGGGATAGCTGGGTTCGCGTCCCAGGACCTGCGAGAGGTACCCGTAGGTCTTATGTATGCGCTTGATCAGTTCTTCCTTGCGATGCGGTAGGCGTATGGCCCTACGTGAGTTGACGAGCGAACGGGTGACGGCTTGCTTAATCCACCACGACGCATAGGTCGAGAAGCGTACATTCCGCCGGTAATCGAAGCGCTCCGCCGCCTTGATAAGGCCCATGTTGCCTTCCTGGATTAAATCTATAAGCGGAACGTCGAAATTCGCGTAGGCGCGCGCTATCTTAATGACGAGACGGAGGTTGGCCTCGATCAGCCTGGTCCTGGCAGCGTCCTCTCCGTGCTGTATGCGCATAGACAGGTCCCGCTCTTCCTCGGGTGTTAGTAGCGGTATCTGCTTAACGCGGTCGTAGTAGGACCGTAGCGTATCTTCGGATATCGATGCTGTTCCTCTGCTGCTCATGGATAGTACCTCTAAAAATAACCATGCAATGAGCGTGCCAATTGCCTGCCTGTCTTTTGTTAAACTGTATCTATTTGTGATCAAAGGAAATAAGCTCAGTGTTTTTATAGATAGTAAAAAAGGCTCGATTTTAGTCTACTTACGTGTACAAAAGGGCTTTTTTGATGTCTACTAAATAATAAGGCCGCCCGTATGGGCGGCCTTAGCTTGGATTCTCGCTGGCGAAACGGAATCGATGCCTAGCGGTCGATCTTAACTAACGGGTCGGCTACTGAAGGGGAGGCCGTTGCCGGGTTGGCTAACGCCGGGTTGGCTAACG
>CAZNNA010000003.1:0-6002 GCA_964573825.1 uncultured Treponemataceae bacterium | reverse complement strand
TATTCGCGAATGAACGTAAAGATTGCGAGCAAGGCCACCATGGCGAGCACCAGTTTTTTCATCGTTCCTCCATACGGTCGGTATCCTACCTAGGCCGCCTCGTTTACGCAAGCCTATCATTTGATAAGCTTGAGCGGGTCGATGGCCTTGCCGTTCTTGAAGACGCCGAAGTGTACGTGGGGCCCGGTACTGTAACCCGTCGAACCGAGGAGCCCCACGGTGCTGCCCTGGGACACGCTCGTTCCTTGCCTGACCGATATCTTGTTGAGGTGAGCGTAGAGCGTCTGGTAACCCTCCGGATGGGTCAGTATGACGAAATTCCCGAACACGGAGCTATAGCCGGTCTCGGCTACCCGACCGTCCATGGAAGCCTTGACGGCCAGGTCGAGCGGTCCAACGATATCGATGCCGTTGTGGAACTGCCTGATGCCCGTGAATGGATTGGGCCTGTACCCGAAGTAGGAGCTTATTGAACCTTGGATGGGCCATATCACCAGCTTACCGAGGGCCTTCTTCAAGTCGTACGAGGAGAGGCGAGCGCCCGGGATGAAGAGCGACTGCCCGGGGACGATGGTCTGATCGTCCAGGTCGTTGGCGTCGATGATGTCCATGACAGCGATGCCACGGTCGGCCGCGATCCTTGAGAGGCTGTCTCCCCGGCGAACCGTATGGGCGACCCCGTCTATGCTCGGTACCTTAAGGATTTTACCTACGTATATCCTGCGGGCGTCGGAGAGGCCGTTGACGCTGATGAGGGTGTCGAGCCTCAGGCCGTGGCGCCTGGCTATGCCCTCGAGCGTGTCGTTCTTGACGACTCGATACTCCGATAGCGTTACCGTCAGGGGAAGCGGCGGCGCGGCTAGTACCTCGTCGACTAGCGCGTGTTCCGGAGCGAGCAGGTCGAGTAGGTGAACGTTCGCGCTATCGTCGGGGGCGAGGCTGAAGGCGGACAGATCGGGGGTGCGTGATGTGGCTACGAGCACCGTGGCTCCGGTGGTAAGGCCTGCGACAGCCATGAGCCCGATCATGACGCAAATTGCCCGCGTGGACGCCAGGCCCGCGAGAGCCGACCATAGCCGCTCTCCGCCCTCGGACTGGCGCACCTCGCCGGCCGTCTTCCGGTACCCATGGAACCGCGCCCTTAGGAGCTCGAGCGGCCCCGGCCGAGCGCCCCTCGGGCGGACTCGATCATCGCCGTGGACCGGGCGACGGTCCGTGCGAGCGGGTTCCTGGCGACCGGCGGGCTTATAGATGAACGCGTCCACGCCGAAGGAGCCGGGATGCAGGGCCCGACCGTCGAGGCTCCGCTCGCGACGATCGCGAAAGGCCGGCGGCGCTATCCTGCCGTTGGACGGAGCGTGTACCAGGGATAGGTCTTGGATTATCCGTACCGGTTTTCGGCGCTTTGCTATATACTGCTCGTCGATGACGGTTTGCATTTCCATACGATTCTTTATCGGCCGATCAGGAGTAGCCATTGAGGCCGAGCCCGGATGAGACCTCGCGCGGCGCGGATCCCTGGGCCGAAGGCCTACCGTAAGAGGATATCGGCGATCCGAAGCGTACTCGCCGCGCTCGCCGTCGCGAGCATCGGCCGGCTCTTCATCGTCGACCTGGTGGTGGTGCGAGGCGATTCCATGACGCCGACCATAGTCCGGGACACCGTGGCCGTGCTCTGGCGCTGCGCCTATGGCCTCAGGTCTCCCGCTACCGGCCGCTACCTTGTTCGCTGGGCGGAGCCGGGACCGGGCGACATAGTCGTCATAGCGCCCGGAGGGTACGAAGGCGGCGGCGTTCCGCGGCTAGCGGTCAAGCGCGTCTTCGAGGTCGGGCCGGCCTATATAACGGAGCGGGGGGGACTGCTCTACGCGCGCGGCGGAACGGCGCCGACGCTGCCCCCGGTAGGTCCCGGCGAGGTCGCGGACGCGGCTCCCCGCTTCCTGCCCGCCGGCCGGGCCTTCCTCGTCGGAGACAACGGCCCAGGCTCGCTGGACTCCAGGACCTACGGTGCGGTTCCGATTGAGACGATACAGGGAAAGGTGATACTGTATCGCGGCGGGGTATCCCGTCGAACGCTCGACGCGGTGGACGAAGGACGCGACTCCTGATGGCACTACAGCGACGCTTCACGCGCCATTACCTTATCCTCGCCGCCCTAGCGATACTCGCAGCCGTGACCGTCGCGCGCTACGGTCGCTTGACGCTCGGCCGGGAGGATCGGCCCGCCGCCTCGGTTCCCCGGGCCGTGGCCATCCGCGGATCCATCTACGATAGGGAAGGGCGGATCCTGGCCGCCGATACCGATCTCTACGACGTGTCCGCATGGAAGCCCGCCCTTACCAAGGGGCGCGAGGAGGCCTTCGCGCGGGCCGCGGCCGAGATCCTCGGGGTGAGCTCGGCTGATGTCCTCGCCCGGATAACAGGCGATGGGCCGGACTTCGCCTACGTGGCTAGGCGCTTATCATCCTCGGCATCCAAGTCGCTCGAGCGCATCGCCCAAGAGGCGGGATTGCGCGGCCTCAGGTTCGACCGCGTGCCCGGGCGCGTCTATCCCGAGCGGGACCTGGCCGCGCACCTCGTCGGTTTCGTCGGCACGGAGAACCGGGGACTCGCCGGCGCGGAGGCCTCGTTCGACGATATGCTCGCCGCCTCCGCGGCCGAGGCCCGCGGAGGCTACGCCTACGGCGATTCCGTCTACCTGACCGTAGACGCCGACCTCCAGTATCGACTCGAGGAGCTGGGCGCCGAGACCATGAGGGCCAACGCGGCCGAGGGCATCGCGCTCGTCGCGATGGAGGCCCGGACGGGAGCGGTGCTGGCCTACGTGTCGCTGCCCGACTTCGACCCTAACGCCTTCCTCGAGGCTGATCGCTCCACGTGGCTCGATCGCGTCGCGCTCCATGCCTACGAGCCCGGGTCCGTGTTCAAGGTATACAGCATGGCCTCCATAATGGCCCTGGGCGCGATAGACGAACGCTCCACCTTCCGTTGCGACGGACGCTACGAGCGGCGGTTCCCCTCGGGCGAGGAGGTGGTCATCAAGTGCCTCGGCCAGCACGGAGTCGTCGACGTCACCAAGATACTCGAGTATTCCTGCAACGCCGGCGCCGGCTACGCGTCCGATACCGTATCGGCCATAGACTTCTACGCGAAGATCAGGGAGTTCGGTTTCGGCGAGCGCGCCGGCGCCGACCTGGCCGGGGAGAGCCCCGGCCTCATGCGCAAGCCGGAAGAATGGTCCGGTAGGACCAAGCCTACCATAGCGATGGGGCAGGAGCTGCTCGTTACCGCGCTGCAGATGGCGAGCGCCTCTACCGCCCTGGCTAACGGCGGCCTCCTCCTCAGGCCCAGGACCCTGAGGCGCGTCGTCGATCCCTCGGGACTGACAATCGAGGAGCCCCAGCCCATAGCGGTACGGCGCGTCATGGAAGAGCACGATGCCAAGGCGATACTCAGGGCCATGGAGGCAGTCGTGCTATCTACCGGCACGGGACACCGAGCCCGTATCGACGACCTGCGCATGTCGGTCAAGACCGGCACCGCGCAGGTCATAGACCCGAGGACTAGGCGCTACTCCGATACCGATTTCACGGCCAGCACCATAGCGCTGTTCCCGAGCGAGGCTCCCGAGTATATAGTCTATGCCGCCATCTTCAATCCGAAGGGCTCGTCAACCTACGGCGGTCGCATAGCCGCGCCCTTCGTCAAGGATGCCGCCAACATAATCGCGGATCTCTACGGCGTCGCGCGCTCGGGTTCCGCTTCGGCGACTCACTCGGGCCGGATCGGCGTGTCGCCCCTGCCCGAGGTCCGGCTCGGGGATACGATGCCGGACCTGGGAGGCCTTCCGAAGCGCGCGTTGACTCCGCTCCTTTCCAGGACCGATATCAGCGTCGAGATAATTGGCGACGGATGGGTCGTCGAGCAGTCGCCGTCCCCCGGCGATCCTCTTCCCGCAGGCAGCTCCGTCATGCTAAGGCTCGAATGATCGACTCGGGAAGCGAAGTACTAGCCGCCAACCTGCGCGTGCTGGCCCGGCGCTCTTCCGAGCTCGCCGACGCTCTCGCCTCCGCGGCCGCGAAGGTCGGCGGGTCGAGTCCGCTCCCGACGCCGGTACGGGCCAGGAGCGGAGCCTTGAGCGCCGCAGTCGGTAGCTCCTGGCTGCATTCGCGCTACGACCCGGAGGCCGAGGCCCGTAATGCCGTCGCGGCTCTCGGCTCGGATGAGCTGATCGTGCTCTTCGGCCTGGGGCTCGGCTATGCGGCTAGGGCCGCCCTAGCCCGAGGCCATAGGGTCGCCGTCATCGAGAGCGACGCGGGCTGGCTGGCAAGCCTCCTCGGGCTGGTCGACCTGGAGGATATCCTGGGCGACGAGAGGCTCGACCTCATACTCTGCCCGGGAGGGGCGGGCTTCCTTGACTACCTGGAAGCCCGGGCGCCGAGGTCCATGGCCCGCATCGAGAACGGAGCCACCATGGCGGCCTTCCCCGAAGCCGCCGAGTCCCTGAGGAGCCAGCTAGCTCGCTTCCGCCAGCGCGACGAGGTCAACGCGGCCACCCTCGCCCGATTCGGGAGGCTCTGGGTCAGGAACATCGCGCGCAACGCCCGCCCCGCATCGGCCTTGCCCGGGCTCGGGGCGCTACGCGGCGCCTTCGGCGGCCTGCCCGCCGTCGTGCTCGCCGCCGGCCCTTCGCTCGACGAACTCCTACCGAGCCTCGCGGACATCGCGGATAGGGCGGTCGTCGTCTGCGTAGACACGGCGCTCAGGAGCGCCCTGGCCGCCGGGATCCAGCCGGACTTCGTCGTCATCGTCGATCCGCAATACTGGAACGCCAGGCACCTGGATCGCTGCCTGTCGCCGCGTAGCGTGCTCGTCGCCGAGGCGGCGGTATGGCCGGCCGTCCTCAGGTTCGGCGCAGAGCGAACCGTTCTCTGCTCGTCCATCTATCCCCTCGGCCGCAACCTGGAAACCGGCCTAGGCATCGACCGGGGAAGTCTGGGGGCCGGCGGGTCGGTCGCCACGACGGCCTGGGACCTGGCGAGGATCATGGGCTGCTCGCCCATTTTCATGGCCGGCCTCGACCTGTCCTTTCCCGGGGCCAGGACGCACGCGCGAGCGAGCCTCTTCGAGCAGCGAGCCCTCGCCGGGGGCTCTCGCCTTAAGCCCGCATCGAACGAGGCCTTCCTCGCCATGCTCGGGGGGCGCCCGTTCCGTTCCCGGGCCAACGACGAAGGCGAGGTCGTCACCGATGAGCGCCTGGCGCTCTACGCATCGTGGTTCACGCGTCGGCTCGCCGTCCATAGGGAGGCTCCTACCTTCAACCTTTCCAGGCGCGGCCTGGCGATAGAGGGCATGACCTATCTGGACTGGCGAGAGATCCTCGCCTCGCCCCGCATCAGGGACGGCATAGGCGTCGCCTTGCGCCGGGCCGTCGCCGCGATGGACGCAGAGCGGCTCCCTCCTCCGGGCGACGTCGAGCGGGCGCTCGGGGCCCTTACCGCGGAGCTCGAAGGGCTCGCCGGGCTCGCCGACAAGGCCGTGGCGCTCGCCGAGGAGGCCAAGGCCCTCGAAGGGCCGGCCTTGTCGTCCGCACTTGAGGAACTCGACCGCATCGACGCCGAGGTGCTCAGGAGCGGCGTCAAGGATGTGGCCGGTTTTCTCGTGGCATCGGCCGCGGAGTCCGTCAAGGAACCCGCGAGGACTGTCGGGCAGAGCCTGGATAGGACGATCGCCATCTATCGCTCGGTAGCCGAAAGCGCGCGCTATCACGCGTTCCATTGCGCCTATAGGCCTGGAGATAGCTAGAAGAAAAGCGCAAGCGCAAGAAAATGCTCAATATTTCGTTTCACTAGGTCGATACTATGCATAGGCCACAGAGCCGGTACAAGAACGGTATGCGTAGACGTCCAGGCATACCGTTCTTTTCTTTTTTTAGTTCCCCGAACGATGTTACGCCCCCACGCAGGCGTACTGGGGGAGATAGTCGTCCTTCTCCTTGAGGG
>CAZNNA010000002.1:26490-34960 GCA_964573825.1 uncultured Treponemataceae bacterium | reverse complement strand
CGCTCGGCCGGGAGGGCGTCAGGCCTCGGGCCGACCCTTCGACGGCTATGCGTACGCCCGAGTCCCAGGCCTTCTTCGCGGAGCAGGCGCTCCGCAGCGTCACGGCCTTCGGGGTCGCGGTCCAACCCCTCGACGAGAACGGCAGGATACTCGTGGCCGGCCCCTTCGGCGACTTCATGGCGGAGGCGTCCGCCCGGCTGCCCGCGGCCCAGACCTTCCGCTTCGCGTACCAACCGGCGGAGCGGGCGAGCGAGGACGAGCTGGCCGCCTTCTCGCGGCGCCTCGGGTCCGCGGACGCAGCCGTCGTCTGCGTCGCCAACCCGGCCGGCGCGGCCTTCGCGCGGGCGGCCCGGAAGGCGGGCAAGCCGCTCTACGTGGTCTCGGCCCTCAACCCGTCCTACGCCCTCGAGTTCCAGGACTACGCCGGAATCGTGGCCGTCTATTCCTTCGCCCGAGAGTCCTTCAAGGCTGCCTTCGCCGTATTGGCCGGCGACGTGGAGCCGGTCGGCCGGCTTCCGATAGGGGGAGGCTCCTGAGCGGAGGACGGGCGGACGACGCGTCTCCGGGCCCCGGCCGCTGGCGCAAGGCCGTTCCCGGCGACGAGGCGGCCTTGGCGGCCTTCCTGGCCCCGCGCGAGGCCTACGCTACCGGCCTGTCCTACCGAGTCCTCGACGGCTCGGGACGCCTGCGCGAACGAGGGCCGAGGGGAGCCGTCTTCCTTTACGAGGAGGATGGAAGCCTTATGCTAGCGGTCCTGTTCTCGCCCAACGGAACGGCCTTCCCGCTCCTCGGAGGGCGCTTCGATCCGGGCGGCCCCGAGGCGATCGAGTCGCTCGCCCGGCTCCGAGCGGAGCCGCTCGTACGAGGATACAGGCCGTCCGGCTGCATAGGCGCCGCCGAGCACGCGCTGGCCCTGGAAAGGGCGCTCGGCTGGCAGCCCGACCTCGCCATCGCCTACGATGCCATGCGCCTGGAACCCGAGGCCGGCAGCGGCCGTTCGGAGGTCCGCGAGGGCCGCTCCGGCGCGGACCTGGCCTGGCGCAGGGCAACGCGCGACGACCTCGAGGGCCTCATGCCCCTCGCCCTCGCCTACGAGCGCGAGGAGGTCGTCACGGCACTCCATCGCCTCGATCCTGCCGCGACGAGGGCGGCGCAGGAGCGCAGCCTGGCCTCGCAGCTCGTCTACGTGGCCGAGAGGCGCGGACGCATCGTGGCAAGGGCCCAGACCAACGCCCGGGGCGTGGCGAACGACCAGATCGGCGGCGTCTACGTCGAGCCCGCCCAGCGGGGCCTCGGGCTCGGCCGCCTGGTCGTAGGGGCCCTCGTCGCCGATATACTCGGCCGGGGCCGCGGCGCGACACTCTTCGTCAAGCGATCCAACGAGACGGCCCGAGGCCTCTACCTGAGCCTGGGCTTCTCGCTCGAACGCGAGTACCGCATAGCCTATTTCGCCTGAGCCGCGTCGGCTATTCGCGGTCGCCCGCGGCGCGGTCGCCCGGGGCCTCGTCGAACCAGAATTCACCGGAGATGCAGTAGCGCGGCGTCGCCGCCGCGAAGATAGGGCCTCCCGACGGCCATTGGGCCACGAGCCGCTCGTCGCCCATGCCGATCTCCAGCTCGCGATCGCTTACGTCGGCGGCCACGGCCAGGGCCAGGGCCGCGCCCGCCGCCACGAGAGGATCGACAGCGCCGGGCCTGACTCGAAGCTCGCGGCGCGATAGGGCCAGGGCCTCGACGCGCCGCGCCGCGCGGGGACCTCCCCGGGGCTCTTCGCGCCGCCTAGGCGGAGGCCGATCGAAGAGCGTCACTTCCAGCGGGCCGTCGCCGAGATCCAGCCGAGCGGCAATCCCTCCGTCCGGCCGTACCCCTAGGCGGAAGACCGGCGCCGCCCCGCCCGCGCCGCCATCGCCCCCCGTCGGGAAGCCCAGCTCCAGGCCGAGGAGGCCCGCGTCTATGACGAGGGCCTCGCGGGTCCTCGGCCCCGCGTCGAGCTCGACCGCCTCGGTATCCCCGGCGCCCCTATCGAGGAGCAGCCTGGCCGCGCAGAGCAAGGCCGCGGCGGGCGCCTCCACGGGACGGCCGCGAGCGTCCCAGGCGGAGAGCCGAGGCCGGCTTACGCCGCGCTCGACGACGGCGAGGCCCCGGGCCGCGGCGCCGCGCGAGGCATCGCAGAGGGACGCGGCGATCCGAGGCCAGTCGGCGGCATCCGGCCCGTCGACGACCGACAGCCCTTCGAGGCCGGTATCGAGTAGTATCCAGGGGCACGAGGCTACCCTGAGCTTCAGGAAAGACAGGTTCATTGCGCAAAGGGTAGCTCGCGAGGCCATACGTCATCAAGGGCGGCGGAAACGGAATGGACGCCCGGGACTCGCCTACGAAGGGCATACGCTATATACTAGGGGCCCTATCCCGAGCGTCACCCGGAGCCACATGAAAGACCTGACCCAAGGCGGCGAGACCCGCACCATCATCGCCTTCGCCCTACCCATGCTGATAGGCAACGTCTTCCAGCAGTTCTACAACATGGTCGACTCCATGGTGGTCGGAAACTTCGTCGGTACGGAGGCCCTGGCCGCGGTCGGGATAGCCTTTCCCATCATCTTCCTCATGGTATCGCTCGTCATGGGCCTGACCATGGGCACGACGGTCCTCGTGGCCCAGTACTTCGGGGCCAAGGACGAGGCCAGGGTCCGAGCCTCCATAGATACCGGCTACCTGACGCTCTTCTGGTCGGGGCTTGCCATGTCCATCGTCGGCGTCGTCTCCACCGACGCCATCCTCCGCCTCATGGCCGTGCCCGAGGCCGTCTTCGCCGAGGCCTCGACCTACCTGCGCATCATCTTCGCGGGGCTCCTGGCTACCTTCGGCTATAACGGCATAGCGGCCATACTCCGCGGCCTCGGCGACTCCAAGACGCCGCTCTACCTCCTCGTCGTTGCCAGCCTCCTCAACGTAGCGCTCGACCTCGTCTTCGTGGTGGCCTTCGGCTGGGGCGTCGCCGGCGTAGCCTGGGCTACGGTCATATCCCAGGGCGTCTCCTTCCTGGGCGGGCTCTGGTACCTTGACAGGAAGGACCGCCTCGCGCGGCTCGCCCTCCGCGAGCTGCGCTTCGACAGGGAGATATTCAAGCAAGGGCTACGCATAGGCCTGCCGACGGGCATCCAGCAGACCATGGTCTCCCTAGGCATGATGGCGCTCACGCGCATAGTCAACGGCCACGGTACCGTGGCCATAGCCGCCTTCTCGGCCGCCTCGCGCCTGGACAGCTTCGCCTCCATGCCGGCCATGAACCTGAGCCAGGCCGTCTCGGCCTTCACCGGGCAGAACATGGGCGCGGGCAAGACCGAGCGCGTCAAGCGCGGGCACCTATCCGCCATCGCAGCGGGCTCGATCATCTCGGTGGCGGTCGGAGCCGTCGTCGTCCTCTTCGGCCGGCAGCTCATCGGCCTCTTCACGCGGGACCAAGCGGTCATAGCCGAGGGGGCCCGCTACCTCGTCGTCGTGGGAGCCAGCTACCTGCTTTTCTCCACCATGTTCATCAATAACGG
Organism: uncultured Treponemataceae bacterium; assembly: GCA_964573825.1. Taxonomy (GTDB): domain Bacteria; phylum Spirochaetota; class Spirochaetia; order Treponematales; family UBA12059; genus SZUA-370. The sequence goes on along the minus strand of CAZNNA010000002.1, from coordinate 31,412 downwards.
CGTCATGCGGGGGGCCGGCGACGCCTTCATACCCATGATCAACACCGTGCTCGCCCTCTGGGTGGTCAGGATACCCTTCGCGGCGCTCTTCTCGGGCCCCCTGGGGCTCGGGACCCTCGGCATATGGCTCAGCATGCCGGCCGGGTGGCTCATGGGCGCGGCGTTCTCCACCTGGTACTACCTGGGCGGCCGATGGAAGCGCAAGGCCCCGGTCAAGCCCGCCGGAGCGACGCCGCAGGGGGAGCCTGCCGGGGAATCGTCCGGGGCCGATAGCACAGCGGGGACGCGAAGCGTATAATCGGGCACCATGGAAACGAGCCAGGCGCCGGTACCCCGGCGGCGCAAGAGCAAGCTGGAACGATGCCGCTCTCGCTTCATCGCGTTCAACGTCCTCAACTCCCTCTCCTTCATGTTGCTGTCGGGCAACATACCGACGCTCTTCGCGCTGGAGATGGGGGCGACCGGCACCTACATCGGCCTCCTAGGATCGCTCAACTTCATAACCTATTTCTTCATGCCCCTGGGCCGGCGCGCCATACGCGGACGCCCCATCGTCAAGGTCTTCGGCTGGTCATGGATGCTCCGCTACTGGGGCATGATACCGACCCTGGCCGCTCCCTTCCTGGCCCGCATGGGCGCCCCGGGCTGGGGCCTGGCGCTGCTCCTGGGCGGCAGCCTCCTCTTCAACGTCTTCCGGGGCATAGGCCTCATAGGCAATAACCCCGTCCTGGGGATGATGGCCGGCGACAGGGACCGCGGCGCCTTCCTGTCCAACGTACAGATCACTAACAGCCTCTCGGCCATAGCCACGAGCGCGGCCACCATGCTCGTGCTCGGCGCCTGGACGGGCGACCTCCTCTACGGCGCCCTCATAGCCGCGGGCATACTCTGCGGCTCGGCGGCCTCGGCCATACTCCTCGGGTTCCCGGAGCCCGAGGGCTACCGGCCGCCCGCCGGCTCGTCCTTCCTGTCAACCCTGCGCGAGGCCTGGGCCGACCAGCGCCTCAGGCGCTTCGTCGCGGTCTTCGCGCCCCTATCCTTCTCCGCAGGCACGGCGCGCACCTTCGTGGTCACCCACGCCCGAGTACTCTACGCCCAGAGCCCCGGGCTCGTGATGGCCTATAGCGTAGCCTTCAACGTGGGCAGCGTGGCCGCGGGCTACCTATCGCGCAAGCTCATGGACCGGCTGGGCGCCAAGCCGCTCTACGTGGTCTTCACGGCCGTCGCGGCCCTGGCCATGCTGCCCGCGGTCTGGAGCCCGGCGCTCGATTCCGGCGTCCTCACCGTCGCCTACCTGGCCCTGCTCAACTTCGCCGTGGGCGTGGGCATAGCCGGCGAGGAGAACGCCGGCCAGACCTACTTCTTCTCCATCGTCCGCCCTGAGCACATGGTCGACCTGGCCATAGTCTACTACGTCGTCTACGGCATAGGGGGCGCCCTGGGCTCGGCCGCCGGCGGCGTCTTCCTCGACGCGCTATCGGCCCTGGGCGTCTCCGGCGCGTCGTCGTACCGCTTCCTCTACGTCGCGGCGTTCGCGGTAACCGTCGTCTCGGCCATGGGCGCCCTCAAGCTGTCGGCCCCGGGATCGGCCTCGGTCAGGGAATCCCTGGGAGTCCTCCTCTCCATGCGCGACCTCAAGGCCATCGGCCTCCTCGAGCGACTGGAACGCTCCGGCTCGCCGGCCGACGAGATACGCCTCATTCGCGAGCTCGGCGACTACGGCGCCGCCGTGGCCGAGCGGGAACTCCTACCCTACCTCTCCAGTCCCCGCTTCGACGTCCGCGTCGAGGCGCTCAGGGCGCTCGAGAACCTGGAGCGGCTCTCGGCCAAGGCCCTGCGCGAGGTGGCCCTCGAGATAGAGCGCAACCCCTACACGACCGCCTACGTAGCGGCACGCATCCTGGGCAAGCGGCGCTGGACCGAGGCCCTGCCCATCCTCAGGGCAGCGCTAGGCGCCGAGGACTACATGCTCCAGGGCGCCGCGGTGACGGCCCTGGCCGCCATGCGCGACGAGCCTAGCCTCCGTGCGATCGAGGCGCTGGTCGAGAGCACCGACAATCCGCGCCTGCTCATAGCCGCGGCCTCGGCCCTGGAGCAATTCGGCAACCCCTCGTCGATACCGGCCCTCGTGGTCACCCTCAAGCGCCGCGAGCCGCCGCCCTACGCCTTCGACGAGATAGTCCTGGCCCTCTGCGGCATCGTGGGGGGACTAGGCGATTTCTACGCCCGCTACTCCGACTACGCATTGGATCCCGAAGCGGCTACCGAGGCCCTGCTCGAGCCCCTCGACGAGGCGCGGGAAGCGGCGCGAACGGGAGCCGCCGGCAAGGCCTTAGCCAAGGCCGACGGCCCCGGCCTCAAGGCCGCGCTCAGGCGCTTCATACGCGACGGAACCGACGGCGCCGCCGTGGCCGGGGAACTGACGCGCTCCCGCTTCATCGACATAGGGGCAGCCACGGTACTCGCCGAGGCGGCGATAGACGAGGACCTCGCGATGCACGGCGGCTTCAGGTTCTTCCTGGCTGCCTGCGCGGCGGAAGGATACGCACATGGCTAGGACGATAGGCTTCATAGGCGCTGGCAAGATAGTGGACACCATGCTCGGCGCTCTCGGGCCGGCGCTCGCCGGCGACGACATAGTCATCTGGAACCGGACGCCCTCCCGTTCCGCGGCGCTGGCCGCGCGATACCCCGTCCGCGTGGCGCCGAGCATAGCCGAGCTGGCCCAGGCCGCCGACTGGCTCTTCGTGGCCGTCAAGCCCTACGCCGTGGCCAAGGTCATGTCCGAGGCGGCCCTCTCGGTCAAGGAAGGCGCCGTCGTCATCTCGATGGCCGCCGGCATCACCATGGAATCGATACGCTCGCACTTCGCCGCCGCTCCGTCCATCGTCCGCATCATGCCCAACCTGCCCCTGTCGGTCGGCCTGGGCATGACCGCCCTCTGCCCCGACGAGACCGTACCCAAGGCCGAGGTCGACGCGCTCATGGCGCTGTTCTCCGGCGTAGGCCGGGCTCGCATAGTCGAGGAACGTCTCTTCGACACCGTAACCGCCCTCTCCGGCTCGGGCCCCGCCTTCGCCTTCCTCTTCATCGAGTCGATGGCCGACGGGGCCGTCCTCAACGGCATGGACCGCGTCCAGGCCTACGAGTTCGCCGCCCAGACCGTCATGGGCGCCGCCAGGATAATACTGGAATCCGCCAGGCACCCCGGCGAGCTCAAGGACATCGTCGCCTCGCCCGCGGGCACCACCATGGCCGGCATACACAGCCTGGAACGCAAGGCCTTCCGCGCCATAGTGATGGACGCTGTGGACGCTGCCGCCAGGCGGAGCAGGGAGCTGAACTCTTGATTGACACAAGGTAACAATAATAGTTACCTTGTGTATACCGATGAAGAACAGGATAGGAATACGTAAGCTAAGAGACCTCCTGGAGACTCTCGCGGATCCGGATCATTGCTTGTTTAGCCTTGGAGACCTTTCGCAGGCCTTCCCCGAGCTATCGCCCGAAGCCCTCAAGATGCTCGTGTCGCGTTCCACCAATGACGGTCTACTAGTACGGGTATGCCGAGGCATCTACCTTTACGAACGTGCGTCGAAACCCGACGGTCGCATGCTTCATCGCACTGCGACGAGGCTTAGGGCGGGAACCTTTTGCTATATCAGCCTAGAATCGGCCCTAAGCGATGCCGGGGTAATTTCCCAATTACCATTACAGTGGCTCACCGTCATGGGAGGAGGGCGATCGGCTACGATAGATTGCGGGCGTTGGGGAACGATAGAGTTCATTCACACGGCCAAGTCATCGGAGCAGCTCGCTCATCGACTAGTGTACGATGATCGTTACGGGATGTGGCGGGCACCCGTATCGCTAGCGATGCAGGATATGAAGGACTGCAAGCGCCCATTAGATCTCGTGGATTGGAGCATGGTCGATGAACTTATTTAGTTCGCTAGTAGATGCCGCCCTGGCGTCCCGTCCGGCCTTGGCCCAACTCCGACCCGTCGTAGAGAAAGAAATATTACATCACGATATACTCCGCGAGATGGCGGAAGCCGACCTACTGAAATCCCTTACCTTTATCGGCGGCACCTGCCTACGAGCATGCTACGGTTCCGAGCGCTTAAGCGAAGACCTGGCTTTTACGGGAGGAGCCGACTTCAAGCATGAACAGCTCTCGTCGCTAGGGCTGACTATCGCGTCGAGGCTCTACGGAAAGTATGGACTCGAAGTGATAGTATCAGATCCGGTCAAGGAAACGGGAAACGTCGATACCTGGAAGATACGAATCTCGACCAATCAGGGAAGGCCCCATCTACCGGCTCAACGCATCAATATAGATATTTGCGCCATACCGAGCCATGACGTAAAGCCAGCCATGCTCCGCAATCATTACGGCGTGGACATGGGGACCTCCGGGCTTATCCTTTTCGCGGAGAGCAGGGAGGAAATCCTAGCCGACAAGGTAGTCGCGCTAGCGTTAAGGCCGAATCGAGTCAAGAATAGGGATCTATGGGATATCGCCTGGCTAGCGCGGCAAGGCATACGACTCGACGACGACCTCGTCAAGACTAAGCTACATGATCGGTCCGTTGATGAGAAGGAATTCCATAATAAGCTGGTTGAGAGGATAGAGGGACTGACCGGTGGCCTCGATGAATATAGATTCGAGATCCGTCGCTTTGTCCCCAAGGCCGCCGGCCTCGATGCGCTTGAGAAACCCGGTTACTGGGACGCATTGCTCTCCATGATTCGGTTGGCATGCGACGTATGAACGAGGCTTCGCCCGTACGAATGAAGCAGTCGAACCCAGCTATACATGACATGCAGGATGCAAGAGGCGCGCCCCCCCGTTACCGGGCGGCGCCCCGCGCCCACGAAGAACAGGCCAAACGCGAGTTAAACAGAACCCGGGCGAAAAC
>CAZNNA010000002.1:10308-26480 GCA_964573825.1 uncultured Treponemataceae bacterium | reverse complement strand
GCAGGATGAATGGGGCGCCCCGCCCGTTACGGGGCCGGCGCGCCTCTCCTACTACTCAAGGCCTAAGCGCTAGTTAACGAGAACGCTGGCGAAATCCTGGGCGCCGAAGGTGAAGGCCCCGACCTTCTTGTCGTTGTTGTCGTATACGGTCACGACGACCTCGAGCTCGAGGCCCCCGGAGGCGGAACCGGCCATGACCTCGCTCATCCTCACGGTCGTATTGATGTTCTCGACGTACTTGACGCTCACTATGAACTTGCCGCCCTTGTGGCTGGACGTCTCGCTGAGGGACATGCCCGCGTACATCGAGGCCGCGGCGTAGCCCTTGGCCGTATAGCCTTCGGTCATGCTGCCCTTGAGCGTCGCGTCGCCCTTGGCCTTGGCGTTCATCCTGGCGCCCTTGAGGCCGGCGCTAGCCAGGGGGCCCACGGTCGCCTGGATATCGGCCTTGAGCGAGGCCGAGACGTCGAGCGGGAAGGTAAGCTGATTCGTCGGCGTGACCGTAGCGACGTTCTTGGAGACCGAGCCTGAGATGGAACCGCTGAGCTTGACCTCGGGGTTCGTACTCACTACCTCCCCGGAGCCGTTCCAGGCGATGCTTACGCTTCCGTCGGCCGCGACTACGGGAGCGGGCGCTGCCCGAGAGACGGCGGCGCCGGACTCGGCGGCCGCTTGCGCCGCGAGGCCGGCGTTATAGCTCGGAAGGAGCCTCGGGAAGGCCATGGCTATCACGTTTCCCGAGGGACCGGCGGTTATGAAGGCCCCTATCGGGATGGCTCCGGAATCCGCGCCGGCGATCACCGCCGCCTTAGCCTCGTCCTTGGTAGTCGCGGTCGAGCCGGAGTAATCATCGAGCTCCGAGGCCCGGACCTCCTCGGCATTATAGAAAAGACTGTCGAACAGCGTGCACGAGCCGAGCGCCAGGGCGCAGAGCAGGCAGAGGGAAGCGAATGCGATGCGTTTCACCTAATCCTCCTAGAATAAAGGAAATGCCGAGCGTTCGCTCGGTGTACAACTTTGAGTATACCACGGTTACCTGAATAATAACACTAGTGTCAATAAACCTGCGTTCTTTATTAATAGCGCTTTGTGCTATATACTGGTGCGGATCGGCCCGTCCCGAGGCCGGCGCGATCGACTATGGGAGAAATAATGATGTTCGACCTTGGCAACCTCGTGGCCATAGGCATTACGCTGGCACTGCTCCTCGCCTACCGCATACTCGACCGCGACAACCGCTCGCTCGAGAAGGTCAAGAAGTATGCCGACCGCCTACGCGAGGAAATGGCGGCCTACGCCGATAAGCGCTCGGAGGACCTCAAGGCCTACGCCATAGACGTGGAGGTACACCAGAAGGCCGCCAAGGAGGTCCTGAGGCGCGTCCAGGCCGGCGAGGCCGAGCTGGCGGCTAAGGCAGACTACCTGGGGGGCATGTCCGCCCGCATAGCCGAGTACGACAGGGCCCTGCTCGAGCTCAAGGAGATGAGCGCCCGCGTCGACCAGAACCTCTCCGCCATCCACGACGAGAGCGCCTTCGTCGACGGCGTGGCCAGGACGCTCAAGGCGACCAGGTCGGAGATGGAGGCCCTCGTCGCATCGGTACCCGACGTCAGGCGAGGCATAGCCGACGACTCCCGCTCGATGATGGAATCGCTCAGGGCCGATTTCGAGGGCGAGCTCGCGGCCGCGATGGCGGACGCCAAGGGTCGGGTCGAGCGGCTCCTCGCCGACGTCGCGGCGGGCGGCGCCCGGGTCGCGGAGGCCAACGCCGAGGGCGCCAAGGCCGCCGAGGAGCGCTACCGCGCCATAGAGGCCCAGCTGGCGGACGCATTCCGCCGCGCACGCGAGGAGGGAGAGCGGCTCGAGGACGCCGCCTTCCAGCGCCTCAAGGAACAGATCGATAGCCGCGGAGCCAGGCTCGGCGAGGCAATAGAGGAGCGCTTCAACGGCCTGCGCGACCAGGCCAAGGAACGCATAGCGGAGACCCAGGGCCTCATCAAGGGCTTCAAGGCGGAGTGGCGCAAGGACGCCGACGCCCTGCTGGCCGAGGCCAAGGCCGACGCGGCCGAGGCCGCGGAGAAGGCGAGCGCCCGCATAGACGAGGCCGAGGCCAGGGTCGCCGAGGCCGAGACTCTCTACGAGGAACGCTACGCCCGCGTGGAGGCCAAGGTCTCCGAGACCGCGCAGGCCCTCCAGGCCAAGGTCAGGGATCAGCTCAAGGCCTACCAGGAAGACATAAGCGCCAAGCAGGCCGCCATACGGGCGAGCATCAAGGACGGCATAGCCGAGACCAGGATCGAGGCCGACTCAGCGGCCCGCGAGCTGGCGGAGGCCCTCTCCTCCGCCAAGGCGCGCACGGACGAGGCCGCCGCCGCCCAGGCGACGAGGCTGGCCGCCCTGGAGGCGGCGACGGCGGCGGCCGAGCGCAAGGCCGACGCCTCGCTCACCGCCCTCGAGGCCTCGTTCGCCGACCGGGGCGCGGGGCTCGAGCGCCGCGTCATGCAGGGTTTCGAGGCCAGGGCCTCGGAGCTCCGCGACATGGTCGAGCAGGGCCTGGCGCGGCTCGAGTCGGTCCGGCTCGACGCGGACCGCATGGAAACGGCCTTGCGGGACGCCATGGCCGGCGTCGAGCGACGCGTTGAGGAGGACTTCTCACTCTTCGGCAAGGACCTGGCCGCCCGCCAGGCCGCCTTCGAGCAGGAATTCAAGGGCGAGTCGGCGCGCGTCCGTTCAGCGGTCAAGGACCTCGAGGGCGACCTCAACGCGCTCAAGAGCAAGGCCTACGCCGACGTCTCCGAGAAGCTCAAGATCTTCGAGGACGAGTTCTTCGCCGACCTGCGCGCGCGGAGCCAGGACGCCGACGAGCGCTTCGCCGCCTGGCGCGCCGACATGGACGAGCGCCTGGCCGCTACGATGCGCGAGGCCGACGCGGCCCGAGCCGAGACCGACCGAGCCTGGTCCGAGGAGGCGCGCGCCCGGCTCGTCGAGACCCAGGCCCGCGTACAGGAGCAGGTGGATAAGCTCGCGGCCCAGGTGGACGCCCACCGCTCCGCCATCAGCGAGCGCGTCGGCGAGGCCGACGACGCCCTCTCCTCGCTCAAGGCTGCCGTCAAGGCCGACCTCGACGACGCCCGCGCGGCGGCCGACGCCTTCCTCAACGCCGAGCTCGAGCGATGGAAGCACGAGACGGGCGAGCGCGTTCGGGAGGCGGAGCGCCGGTCCGAGGTCGACGCCAAGGCCTTCGCCGAGTCGGCGTCGGCCGCCAAGGCTCGCTTCGACGAGGCCAGGGCCGCCCTGCTCTCCGGCTCGGCGCGCTGGCAGGCCGACTTCGAGGCCGCGATGAAGGCCTCCGAGGAGGAGCGCGTCGCCCGCGTAGCCTCGCTGGCCGAGTCCTTCAAGGCCGACGTCGCCGCCATAGCCGCCGACTGGGACAAGGAGCGGCGCAAGGTCATAGAGAACGCCAAGCTGGAGCGCGAGGCCCTGTCCAGGGACGTCCGCGCCCTGTCCGACGACGTCGGGCGCTTCCGCCAGGAGCTGGCCCAGAAGACGGCCCAGGCCCTGGACGACTTCACCCGCTCCTACGACGGCCTGGCCCAGGACGCGGCGCGAAGGACCAGGGAGACCGTATCGGCCCTGGACGCCGCCATAGAGGACTACAAGCGCGAGTCCCGCTCCCTCAAGGACGGCTTCGACGCGGCCCGTACCCAGATGGCCGGGGCCCTGGACGAGGAACGCCGTAACCGCGAGAAGGCCTTCGCGGAGATGGACAAGGGGATACAGGCCTTCCAGGCCCAGACCCGCGTCTTCGAGCGGGCGGACGAGCTCCGCGCCTCGCTGGCGGAGGCCATGGAGGCCATGAAGGCCGACCTCGCCCGCGTGGAGTCCCGCCGGGCGGAGATGGCCGAGCTCGAGACGCAGTACGGCCGCATCAAGCGCCTGGAGGACGAGCTAGGACAGAAGATAGCCCGCTTCCTGGCGGAGAAGCGCCGCCTGGACGCCATGGAGGACGACTTCAAGCGCCTCCTCAGCCTATCCCAGGCCGTCGACCAGAAGCTGTCCTCGGTCACCGAGAGCCACGACCAGCTGACCCAGGTACAGGCCGAGGTCAGGCGCCTCTCGGAGATAGCCGACGAGGCGGCCGAGAAGTACGAGCGAGTGGAGAAGAAGTCCAACCTGCTCGACGCTACCGCCGACGCCATAGATAAGAATTTCCAGGCCATAGCGGACATCGAGCGCAACGTACGGACCATAGACGCCGACGTCCGGGTCATACCCGACCGCGTCATAGACCTGAAGCGCTCCATGGACGAGATAATGGCCTGGAAGCCCAAGATAGACTCGACCATAGTCAAGCTCGACGAGGTCGACGCCGTCCTATCCGACGCCGAGAAGCGAGGGGCGGGCCTCCAGAAGACCTGCGAATGGCTGGCCAGGGCGGAGACGCGCTTCGACGAGCTCAATAAGAAGACGCAGGATCACCTACGCATGCTCAACGATCTCCTCAAGGAAGAACCGAGCGCCAAGCGTAAGGATAAGGGCGCGCCGCCCCTCTCGGTCCAGGAGACCGTCAAGAAGCTATCGCACCAGGGCTGGAAGACCGAGGAGATCGCCCGCGCCGTCAAGCTGTCGCTCGGCGAGGTCGAGCTGATCCTCAACCTGGGCGGGCAGGATTAGGAGTACCGATATATGAACGCCTCGATACCGGCCATGGCCGTACCGTCGGCCGTAGGCCTGCGCGGCCAGCGCGACGCTACCGGCTTCGCCTCCTCGCGCGAGCAGATGGAGGCCGTCTGGGCGGCGTCCCTCGACGCGCCGGCCCCGAGGGAGCTCGGCCCCGAGCCGACGGGCCCGGTCCTCGGCGCCGTCTGCCCCCATGACGACTACCTGCTCGCCGCGCGAGTCTACCGGCGCGTCATCCCGCTCGTAACCGCTAGGACCGTCGTCATCGTCGGCACCTTCCATCGCTACAAGGCCTTCGACTTCCGAGGCCGCGTCGTCCTGGATGGCAGGAAGGCCTGGCGCTCCCCGCACGGGCCTATAGCCGTTTCGCCGCTCTCCTCCGGTCTCGCCGAGGCGCTCGGCGACGGAGCGGCGACGAGCGCGGAGCTGCACGACGCCGAGCACTCCATCGAGGCCGTCGCCTACTGGCTCAAGGCGCGGAGGGCGGATCTCGAGATCATCCCGGTACTGGCGCCTGCGGGTCCCTTCGAGCGGGTGGCCGAGCTAGCCGAGGCCACCGGCAGGGCCCTGGCTCGCCTGGCCTCGGAGGCGGGGCTCGAGCCGGGCCGCGACCTCGCCGTCGTCGTCTCCTCCGACGCGGTGCATTACGGAGAGGATTTCTCCCACGCCCCCTTCGGCGTAGGCGCGGCCGCCCACGCCCGGGCCGTCGAGCGAGACGTGGGGATACTCACGGGGCCGCTATCCGGACCGATCGGGCTCGGCGGCGCGCGAGCCTTCCTGGAGACGGTCACCAACCCGGCCAACAGCGACGAATACCTCATACCGTGGTGCGGCCGATTCGCCATACCCTACGGCTCGCTTACCCTGGCGGCCCTCTCGGACGCCCTGGGGCTGGGAGGGATACGGGGGTATCCGCTCGCCTACGCCACCACGGCCGAGTCGCCCGAGCTTCCCCTCAGGTCGACCGGGCTCGGGACGACCGGCCCGGCGGATCATTCTCACTTCGTCGGCCTGCCCGCCCTCGCCTACGCCCGCTAGGCTAAGGGCCCGCGGGGCCAGCCTAGCGCCGCCCGAGCCTCTCCGCCCAGCGCTCCTCTGAATACCCGCCTCGAGCCTGCCCCGGGTCTGCCTGGGGCCGCCCCCCGAGGCAGCCACGGCCGCGAGCGGCGTTACTACGCATAAAATCTTCTTGACACATTTATTTTCATGTGCAATTCTAATGAAACATTTATTTCTTCCCGGCACTACGCGGTACCACGAGGAGACGGGCCATGGGCATAGTAGAGGCGATCAGGCAGGCGCTGCCGAGCATGCCGCCGCTATACAGGAAGATAGCCCTCTATATCCTGGAGAACGACGAGGCGGTCGGCTTCGCCTCGGTCCACGCCTTCGCGGAAGCGGTAGGCGTATCGAGCGCGACGGTCGTCAGGTTCGCCAGGAGCCTCGGCCTGGACGGCTACGCCGACCTCAAGCGCTCGATGCAGGGGCATATCAAGAGCCTCCTCGGCCCCTACGACAAGATCGCCTTATCGGAACTGGACAGGGAGCCGCGCGAGCGCCAGCTGGCCGAGCTGCGCGAGAACGAGATCAACAACCTTCGCAAGACCCTCGAGGGCATGGATGCCGAGGCGCTCCACAGGATCGTCTCGTGGATCACGGGAGCCGAGCGCGTGTTCGCGTGCGGTTTCGGCGTCTCCGGCCACATGATACAGATACTCGGCAACGCCATCGCCAGCGCCCTGGACAAGCCCGTCGTCTTCATAAGCGGCTCGGTATCGGACTACATACCTAGGCTCAAGAGCATCGGTCCGCGCGACACCCTCCTCACGATGACCTTCCCGCCCTACTCTCCGGAGGCCATCCAGGCCACGGAGCTCGGTAAGGCCAGGGGCTGCACGATCGGGCTGTTCACCGACTCTCCCCGCTGTCCCGCCTATCCGCTCGCCGATACGGTCATCCGTTGCGAGAACAACTCGCTCCTCATGGCCAACTCCTACGTGGGGCTGATAGCCGTCGTCCAGATCCTGGCCAACCTGCTGTGCCTGAGCGATAAGGCCGCGGCCGTGCAGCGCCTCAAGGAGCTATCGGAGCTCGAGCGCAGCGGCTACTCCCGCATGGCATCCCTGATCCAGAAGCACTAGGACGGCCACGGGCCGCCCCAGAGAATACGATCGTCAAGGAGACGTCAATGAGAAGATCATTGTCACTAGTCCTCGCCCTGCTCGCGGTAGCGGGAGCGACGCTCGCCGCGGCGCCTACGGGGCCGTCGCTCAAGGGAAGGGATCCGGACAGGCTCGTCTTCGTGCTCGCCGGCCCCTGCCAGCCCCTGGACCCGAACATCTACACGACCCTCAACGAGGCCCAGGTCATGAGGGAGATCAACGAGTCCCTCATCGGCATGAAGTCGGACGACAGCTTCTTCCCGCTGCTGGCGGAGGAGATCCCGACGACGGCCAACGGCGGCATATCCGCCGACGGCACGGTCTATACGATACGGCTTCGCAAGGGTGTGAAATTCCACGACGGGAGCGCCCTCGGCGCCGACGACGTCGTCTTCTCGTTCAACCGCATACTGCACCATCCCAAGTCCTCGGCCAAGAGCATGTTCAGCGCCATCATGGCCGTCGAGAAGGTCGATGACCTGACCGTGCGCATACGCTTCGGCCGGCTCAAGAGCGCCGAGTACGCGACCGTCGCCATGACCTCCTGGGCCGACAGGGCCAAGTACATGACGCCCTCTCCCTACGGCCCCGCCCTCAACATCCTGGCCCACTACTGCTCGGGCATCGAGAGCGCCAAGGCGGTGGAGGCGGCCGGAGCCGACTACGGCACCAAGGTGGTCGTAGGCACGGGCCCGTACCGATTCGCCTCCTGGCCCAACCCGCAGGAGATCAACCTGGAGCGCAACGAGGCCTGGTGGGGCGGCGCCTCGAGCGTAGCCTTCAAGAAGGTCACGTTCAAGACCATCTCCGAGCAGCCCCAGGTCAACAACGTCCTCATGACCGGAGAGGTCGACATGGCCTTCAACCTGTCTCGCCTCGACTTCGCCTCCATGACCAAGGCCGGCGTCGCCATGACCGAGAAGCCCGGCGTCATGATCTGGTACGGGGTGTTCAACATGAACTCCGAGCTCGTCGGGCAGAGGCGCGGCGGCAAGCTCGATCTCTCCGGCTCCTACGAGGCGCAGGACTCGACCCACCTCCGGGCCGCCATATTCCACTCCATGAACCCCGTGCCCTTCATCCGCCAGGTCGACCTCTTCAACGGCGCCGCGATCCCGGCCAGCCAGATGATGCAGCCGGGCTTCATAGGCTACGTGGAGAAGCCGTCCGCCTCCAGTCCCATGGCGGCCTTCAAGGAGCGCAGCTGGTACTTCGACGCCGCCAAGGCCAAGGCCGAGTTCGCCAAGCTATCGCCCGCCTTCAAGGCGAGCCTGAAGCCCGAGAGCGTGACCCTGGCGGTCGGCAACGTGACCGATCGCGTGAAGATAGCCAATAATATCAAGGACCAGGTGAAGCGCGTCCTCGGCGTCGACCTCATCAAGGTCGTCCCCATGGTCAACTCCCAGGTCATCCAGATGTCCAAGACCGGCGAGGGCTACGACATGGTCGTAACCGGTTGGTTCACCCCGACCATGGACTCCGACTACACCTGCATCATCTTCAACGGCGAGTCCATAGGCACCGGCATGAACGGCGCCCTCTATAACAACACCGTCGTCAACGAGAGCATCCAGAAGGCCCGCTACACGATCGACCCCAAGGTCCGCGTCGCCGCCTACACCGCCGCCCAGGACCAGCTCATGGCCGACAGGCCGTACTTCCCCCTGGTCTACGAGAAGGTCATGTTCGGCACCCACCCGCGCGTCGGCAACCTGGCCGAGGCCATCTTCAAGACCAAGCTCGTCGATATCCATAAGCTAACCAAGGCCGACTAGCGCGGCCGCCTTCCCGCCCCGGGTCCCGGCCTCCGGGCCCCGGGTACCGGGGAGGCCTATACGATAGGACAACGAGATGCTGAAATACGCGGCCAGACGTGCGCTCATGCTCATCCCGGTATTGATAGGCGTGACCTTCATCGTCTTCTCGCTCATGTACCTGACGCCGAGCGACCCGGCGCAGATGATGCTCGGAGCCAACGCGACCCCGGCGGCCTATGCCCAGATGAAGGCGGACATGGGCCTGGACCAGCCCTTCATCGTGCAGTACCTGCGCTTCCTCTTCGGCTACGACCATCCGGAATTCGGCTATAGGGGACTGGTATTCGGGGACCTCGGCCGCTCGTACGTCTCCAATCGGAACGTCTTCGAGCTCATCCTGAACTCCTTTCCGAATACCGTGACGCTCGCCGTCGGGGCCTTGATCCTGGCCGTGGCCGTAGGCGTTCCCATAGGGATAGTATCCGCCACCCGTCCCTACTCGCTCGTCGATATGATCTTCACGGTCGTGGCGCTCCTGGGCGCCTCCATGCCGGTCTTCTGGTTCGCCATGGTACTCATCTACGTGTTCGCCAATACGCTCGGCTTCCTGCCGGCCATGGCGGATCCAGCTAATCCCCTATCGCTCATCCTACCCATAGTGACGCTCAGCATGTACTCGACGGCCATCATCATGCGCATGACCCGCTCGTCCATGCTCGAGGTCATGCGCCAGGACTACGTGCGGACCGCGCGGGTCAAGGGACTGGCCGAGAAGACCGTGGTCATGAAGCACGCGCTACGCAACGCGCTCATACCCATAGTCACGGTGGCGGGACTCCAGTTCGGCAGCCTCCTGGGCGGCGCAGTGCTGACCGAGAAGATCTTCTCCTATCCGGGCATAGGCTCCATCATGGTCGACGCCATCTACCTGAAGGATACGCCCCAGATCCTCGGCTCGGTCTGCTTCGTGGCGCTCGTCTTCACGATAGTCAACCTCGGCGTGGACATCCTCTACGGCCTCATAGACCCCAGGGTCAAGGCCTCCATCCAGCGCGCCCGCGCGCGCCCCACCGGAAAGGAGCTGGCTCATGCCCTCAAGCGTCTCTTCGGGAAATAGGCTCCGGCGGGCGCTCGCCAGGGGCGCGAGGAACTTCGGCCAGTTCTGGCGACGCTTCTCCCGCAACAAGCTGGCCACGGCCAGCCTCTTCCTCGTGCTCGCCTTCGCGTCGGTGGCGGCGCTCGCCGACGCGCTGTACGATTACGAGTTCGTAACATCGAACCAACTGGAGAACGCCTTCTTCAAGCCCATGGAGAAGGGCATCGTCTACGTGGGCGAGGACTGGACCGAGCTGGAGCATCGCTACCTACTCGGGGCCGACAACTACGGCCGAGACATACTCGGCCGCATCGTCCACGGCGCGAGGGTCTCCATGGTCATAGGCTTCGTCACCGTAGCCCTAGCGCTCGTCGCGGGCGGCGCCCTCGGCGCCCTGGCCGGCTACAAGGGCGGCGCCTTCGACACCGTCATCATGCGGGCCACCGACGTGCTCCTGTCCATACCCACCATACTGCTGTCGATAGCCATAGTAGCCGCTCTCGGCAACAGCTTCTTCAACCTGCTCGTGGCCATCAGCGCCTCGATGGTGCCCGGGTACATACGCATCGTGCGGGCCTCGGTCATCACCGTGAAGGACCAGGAGTTCATCGAGGCGGCCCGATGCGTAGGAGCCTCGGACCTCCGCATCGTCTTCCACCACGTCCTCGTCAACATCGCCTCGCCCCTCATCGTGCAGTCGACGCTCAACGTCGGCTCGTCCATACTCTGGGCCTCGTCGCTGTCCTTCCTCGGGCTCGGCATACTGCCGCCCAAGCCAGAATGGGGCAACATGCTGTCGGAGGCGAGAGAGTTCATCCAGTACGCCCCCCACACGCTCTTCTTCCCCGGGCTCGCCATAGTACTAACCGTGCTGGCCTATAACCTCATCGGCGACGGCCTCCGGGACGCCCTGGACCCCAAGCTCAAGCGATAGGCGGAAACCATGGAACGAATACTAGACATACGCGACCTGGAGGTCAGCTACGGCTCGGGCGCGGAGACCGTACGGGCTGTTAACGGCCTGTCGCTGGCGCTCGAGAAGGGCATGGCCCTGGGCCTCGTCGGCGAGACGGGCGCCGGCAAGACGACGACGGCCCTCTCCATACTGCGCATGATCCAGGAGCCACAGGGCCGGATCGCGGCGGGCTCGATACGCTTCGACGGCCGGGACGTCATGGGCATGCCGCTCGACGAGATCAGGGCCATCCGAGGCAAGGACGTGGCGATGATCTTCCAGGATCCCATGACCAGCCTCAACCCGCTCATACCGGTCGGGGAGCAGATAGCGGAGACTGTCAGGCTCCACGAGGGGCTGAGCCGGGAGGCGGGCGACGAGCGAGCGGGAAAGATGCTGGAGCTGGTCGGCATTCCGGCCTCGAGGGCCGCTGACTATCCCCACCAGTTCTCGGGCGGCATGAAGCAGCGCGTCGTCATAGCCATCGCGCTGGCCTGCAGCCCCAAGCTCCTCCTGGCCGACGAGCCGACCACCGCGCTCGACGTGACCATCCAGGCCCAGGTCCTCGAGATGATGGGCTCCCTCATACGTGACCTGGGCACCTCGGTGATGCTCATCACCCACGACCTGGGGATAGTCGCGGAGAACTGCGACCACGTAGCCACGATGTACGCGGGAGAGATAGTCGAGTACGGTACCGTCGACCAGGTCTACGGCCGGCCGCTCCACCCGTACACCGAGGGACTCTTCGGCTCCCTGCCGGACCTCGACGGCGAGGGCGGCCGGCTCAGGCCCATCCCGGGCCTGATGCCCGATCCCACGGACCTGCCCGCGGGCTGCTTCTTCAGCCCGCGCTGCCCCAAGGCGAGCGAGCGCTGCCGGCGGGAGCGGCCGGCGGACGTAGACCTCGGAGGCCATCGGGTCCGTTGCCACCTCTACGCGGACGGGAAGGATTCGCTATGAGCGACGTACTAAGGGCTAGCGCCCACGACAGGCCGGCCCCGGGGGCCGCGGTAGCGCCCATCCTCGAGGTCGAGGGACTCAAGAAATACTTCACGACCCCCTCGGGCATGCTGCACGCCGTAGACGACGTCAGCTTCGCCATAGGCGAAGGGAAGACGCTCGGCATGGTCGGCGAGTCCGGCTGCGGCAAGTCGACGACGGGCCGCGCCATACTCCGCCTGCACGAGCCCAGCTCGGGGACGGTACGCTTCGCCGGCTGCGACGTGACCGCCGCCTCCGAGGCGAGCCTCAAGCGGCTGCGCGCCAGCATGCAGATGATCTTCCAGGATCCGTACGCGTCCATCAATCCACGTCATACCGTGGCGAGCATCATCGGGGAACCCCTGAGGATCTACAAGAAGGTATCGGGGCGCGACGAGTACGAGTCCAGGGTACGGGAGCTGATGGCCACGGTAGGCCTGGCCGAGCGCCTCTTCGAGTCCTACCCGCACGAGCTCGACGGGGGCCGTAGGCAACGCATAGGCATAGCCAGGGCGCTCGCGCTCGAGCCGCGCTTCATCGTCTGCGACGAGCCGGTCTCGGCCCTCGACGTCTCTATCCAGGCCCAGATACTCAACCTGCTCGAGGACCTGCAGGATCGCTTCGGGCTCACGTACCTCTTCATAACCCACGACCTCTCGGTGGTCCGGCACATATCGGACGACATCGCGGTAATGTACCTGGGCCAGCTCATCGAGAAGGCGCCGACCAAGGAACTCTTCAGGAACCCCGTCCATCCCTACACCCAGGCGCTCCTCTCGGCCATACCGGTGCCTCGCGCCGGCCAGCGGAAGCGCCGCATCATACTGCGGAGCGAGATCAGCTCGCCCGTCAATCCCAAGCCCGGCTGCCGCTTCGCGCCACGCTGCGAGTACGCGCGTCCCGACTGCCTGGCGGGCGACCCCGCCCTGCGAGAGGCCGCGCCGGGCCACCTGGTAGCCTGCGCCAGGGCTGAAGACTTCATTCGCTGACCGAAGGAACAAGGAGAACGAACCATGACACCATCGACGGAGCAACTACGCCTATTCGAGACCCTGACCCAGCTACCGGGCGTCTCCGGCCACGAGATGGCCGTACGGGCCTTCATGAAGGAAGAGCTATCCAAGTACTCCTCGGAGCTCGTCTACGACGGGCTCGGGTCGGTCTTCGCCGTCAAGCGATGCGGAAAGCCGAAGGCCCCGAGGCTCATGATGTCCGGGCACCTCGACGAGGTAGGCTTCCTCGTGAAGCAGATAACCGACAAGGGCCTTATCCGCTTCTTCCCGGTCGGCCGCACCTGGGAGCACGTCATCCTGGCCCAGCGCGTCAAGGTCTACGCGGGCGACTCGGGCAAGGCCTATCCGGGAACGGTAGCCTCCATACCGCCCCACCTCCTACCGGCGGACAAGGCCGACAGGCTCGTATCCATAGACCAGATGCTCATAGACATCGGGGCCGGTAGCCGGGAGGAGGTACTATCGCTCGGCATCAGGCCCGGGGACATGATAGTGGTGGACGGGCCGTTCACCCCCCTCCTGGGCGGCCGCAAGCTCCTGGCCAAGGCCTGGGACAACCGCTTCGGCTGCGCCCTGGCCGTTGAGGTCCTGCGGGAGCTGGCGGGGGAGGAGCTGGCCGTGGATCTCTTCATAGGCGCCACCGTACAGGAGGAGTCGGGCCTGCGCGGCGCCAGGACGGCCGCCTTCGCCGTCGAGCCGGACGTATCCATCGTGTTCGAGTCATCGGCGGCCAACGACAACCTGGGCGACGCCAATGAATTCGGCCAGCAGGGCGGCGGCGTCCTCATGCGCTTCATAGATCGGACCTCCATCACGCACCGCGGCCTCTTCCGCTACGCCGTGGGGCTCTGCGAGGAGAAAGGCATCAGGCACCAGTACTTCATGGCCCTGGGAGGTACCGACTCGGGCGAGATACACATGGCGCGATCCGGCTGCCCCTCGATGACCGTGGGCGTCCCGTCTCGCTATATCCACACCAACTCGAGTATCATGGACTACTCCGACTACGCGGCGGCCAAGGACTTCGCCCTGGCCTTCGCCCGCTCGATGTCGGCCGAGGTCCTCGAAGGGCGCATCATGCCCTATAGCCGCTAGGTAAGGAGGGCGCCGTGTACCTAGAGCGAATCCGCTCGAGCGCCTACGACGAGGCGATGCGCCGCGTCGAGGCCGTCGTAGTGCCCGTAGGCAGCCACGAGGCCCACGGGCCCCATTGCCCGCTCGGTACCGATTGCATGATACCGGAGCGGCTCTGCGCCGACCTCGAGGCTCGCCTCGGCGATCGCGTGGCCGTCGCCCCGGCCATCCGCTACGGCTATACGCCCTACCTGGCGGCCTTCCCCGGCACGGTGAGCATCGAGGCGGAGACGCTGACGGCGCTCTACGCCGAGGTCGGCGCGGGGCTCGGGACCCGGGGCGGGAAGCCGGTCATCTTCATGAACGGGCACGGCGGCAATATACCGATGCTGACGGTAGCCTGCGAGCGTATCGGCCGCTCGGGCGCGGTGGCGGCGGCCATATCCTGGTGGGCGACCTTCTCCCGCGACATACTGGGAATATGCACCCAGGGGCACGCCGGCGAGGACGAGACCTCCCTCGTACTCGCCTTGGACGAGTCCCTGGTGGACATGCGCTCCGCGGGGCGGCACATGCGCCGATCCTTCCTATCGCCGCTCTCCGGGCCGGGTACGGGCGCGGCCCGCTTCCCCGACGCCATGAACGGCGACGCCGCCGCGGCGACGGCCGAGACGGGCAGGCGGCTCTACGCGATGCTCCTCGAGCGGAACGTAGCCGCAGTGGAGAGGATAGCGCGAGGCGACTACACCGATCCGATGGACTAGGGAGCGCTCGGCGCGGGCCCGCTCGCCTCGCGCGGCCCCGCGCCTTCCAGGATATCGCCGAGCAGCTCGGCGACCGTCTCGGACAGCGGCGGAGCGATAGAGGCGACCAGGGCGGTCGCGAGGTCCCCGTCGTCGAAACCGGCGGCCAGGGCCTTGCGGAGCGCGTCGAGCCCGCCGGCCTCGTCGCCCGCTATCGCTAGGCGCAGGCGACCGAGGGCGAACCAGGAGCGCGCGTCCTTGTCGTCCTTGGCCGCCGCCGCGGCGTAGGACTCCATGGCCCCGGGATAGTCCTCGGTCAGCTCCCGGGCCTGGGCCAGGGCGGCCAGGGCCCTGGCGTCGTCGGGCTTGGCCTCGGCGTAGGTCGCCAGGAGCGGCAGGGCCGCCACCGCGTCGCCCCGGGCGCAGAGCAGGAGCCCCTTGCGGTAGCCTGCCTCCGCGTCGTCGGGCTCGGCGGCCAGGACGGCCTCGTAGCGGGCCAGGGCCTCGCCCGGTCGCCCGGCCGCCTCCAGGAGCAGGCCCAGGTTGTAGAGCACGGTGGCCTCGCCGCCCGACAGCTCGGCGACCCGCTCGTAGGCGGCCAGGGCCTCCTCGTCGCGGCCGGCCTTATGCAGGGCGTAGGCCTTGACCGAGAGGACGGCGGCGTTGCCGGGGTCGCCCTTGAGGTAGGCGTCGCTCATGGCCACGGACTCGTCGTACTTGCCGGCCTCGGCCAGGGCGCGGGATAGGTTGTAGCCGGCCACCGCCTGCCCGGGGTCGAGGGCCATGGCGCGCGACCAGGCGTCGCCCGCCTTATCCCAGCGCCCGAGCTCGGCCCAGGCGTTGCCGAGCTCCGACCAGCCGGCCGCCTGGCGCATGGCCTGGCCCGCGCAGGAGGAGAGCGAGGCGGCGGCCAGGGCCCCCGCCAGCGCCAGGACGGCGCGCGCGGGAACGGCGGCGCGGCGGCGGCCGGAGACGCCGCGGGGGCCTGGGGCCCGGGCTGGCGTAGGGCTCATCGCCTGAGTACCGTCTCCTCGATCGTGCGTATCTGCGCCCGGTAGAGGCTGGCTATGCTCGAGCCGTAGTCGGCTATGAGCTGTATCATGTCGCGCGGCGTCTCGTCGAAGTCCTTGCCGTTGATGCGATCGCCCGCGTCCCCCAGGCCCGGCATGATGTAGGCCAGCTCGTTGAGGGCCGGGTCCATCCAGAGCGTGTAGACGGTCATGTTGTCTACGGCGCGCACGGCGCGGAGGGCGCCCTTGAGGGCCGATATGACCGTGAGGAACTTGACCGACCGCGGCTTGACGCCCAGGTCCAGGATGTACTTGACGACCGTCACGAGGCTGCCGCCGGTGGCGTTCATGGGATCGGCGAAGATGAGGTCCTTGCCGTCCAGCTCCTCGGGGCGGAAATAGGAGCGGTCCAGGTCCAGGACGTACTCCATGGTCGACTCGTTCTTGCTGTCGTCGCGCTTTATCTTGAAGAGCGCGAAGGGCGTCACGTAGCCCTTGGACGAGAATTCCTGGATCTCCTTGGAGACTATCATCGAAGGCAGCAGGGCGCCGCGCAGCATGACGCACATGACCGAGTTCTCGATGCGGTCGTCGATGTTGGGTATCTTGTGGACGGCGAAGTTCTGCACGGGCACGGTCACCGGCGTCCGCGGTATCAGGTAGTTCTTGTTCTCGCTCTTGGCTCCGCCGAAGGCCAG
>CAZNNA010000002.1:9162-10298 GCA_964573825.1 uncultured Treponemataceae bacterium | reverse complement strand
ATCTGGTCGGAGGTGGAGATGGCCTTGGAATTGAGCTCGTAGGCGCGCTGCGTGTAGTAGGTGAACTCCTGGCGCTGCGTCTCGATGTCGCGGAGCTTGGCGATGAGGCGCGAGGCCTCGCCGTGGTGCTCCGGGGCAGTCTCGAAGGAGTAGACCTGGATGCGCGGCTCGGCCTTGCATATCTCCTGCATGAGGCTGCCCATCTCGTTGTAGAGGGCTATGAGGTTGCCCTCCTCCTTCTTGCGCTCCGCCTCTCCGCGCGCGGCGGAGAGTATGCTGAAGGACAGCATGGCCTTGCGGTAGAGGCCGTCCATTCGCTCGATCATGGCCCTGTCGCCGTCGGTCAGGTAACCGTCCAGGTCCTGGGCCTTGAGCACTACCTTGTTCATGCCGTCTCCTTCGTGCTCGGGCGCTAGGCCCTGCGTATGACCTCGCCCATGGCCCCGTTGCCTATGCCTACGGCGTTGCCCTCGTCGAAGTCCAGGTGGCACTCGAGCGCGTAGGCCGGGTTGACGCGGCAGACCACGTTCAGGAAGACGGCGCCGCGCTCCCCGGGAACCTTAAGGTCGACGATCTCGTTATCCTTGACGCCGAAGGCCTCGGCGCTCTTGGGATCGAAGTGGATATGGCGCTTGGCCACGATGAGGCCCTTATCCTTCTTGACGGTACCGGCCGTCCCCTCGATCTCGAAGGGGGAGGAACCGTCGAGCTTACCGGACTCGCGGGTCGGGCAATCGGGCACGCCGAGCTTGAACATCTCGCTGGCCAGGATCTCGCACTGCGTCTCCTTGCGCTCGGGCCCCAGGACGCGGACCTTGGCGATAGAGCCCTTGGGCCCCTTGATGGTGACGAGTTCCTCGCAGGCGAACTGGCCGGGCTGCAGGAGGTCCTTGGTCTTCGTGAGCCTGTGGCCCTTGCCGAAGAGGGCCTCGACGTCCTCGGCGCAGAGGTGGATGTGGTGGTTGGATAGGTTGATGAGTACCTTGGTCTCGGGCAATGGAGTCTCCTTACGTAGGCGTCGCCTCGCGGCGACTCATGGTATACGGTGGGACGCGCGGAAGGCGCGTCGTTTGAGTATAGCAAATGACGGGGGACTTGTCACGGATAGTCGAACGGGGCGGGCTACTCGCTTCTCC
>CAZNNA010000002.1:0-9152 GCA_964573825.1 uncultured Treponemataceae bacterium | reverse complement strand
GGACGGTCGATCCTACTCCGCTCTTTTGGCGTCGACGATGACGAGCTGCGGCGTCTCCTGGCCGTTCCAGTAGTTCTTCTGCACGCGGAAGGCCACGTCCAGGCGGTCGGTCTCGCGGAAGTCCTTGCCGTAGCGCTCGGCGGAGTTCCACCAGAGGGCGGGCCAGCGGTGGGCGCCGAAGTCCAGGAGCAGCTTGAGGTGGCTCTTCTCCTGCTTCCCGACGATATCCACCTGGGCTATGGCCACCGCGCGGGCGGCGAAGACTAGCTGCGGGTTGCCCTCGCCGTACGGTTCCAGCCTATCGACCAGGGCCGCCAGGCCGGGCTCCACGAAGCCGTGGGGCAGGTCGGCGTCGATATCCACGGTCTCCTCCGCCTCGACCAGCTCGATAGAAGAAAGGTAGGCGCCGGCGCGGCGCTCGAATTCGGGCCAGCGCTCGGCCGGTAGGCTGAAGCCGGCCGCGGCGTCGTGGCCGCCGTAATCGTAGAAGAGCTCGGCGCAGTGCTCCAGCAGCCCCTTGACGTTGAGGCCGCGGGCCGAGCGCACGGAGGCGACGGCCGAGCCGTCGTCCATGAAGGTGGCCGCGACCGCGGGCGCCTTGAAGGTATCCGCGAGGCGGCTAGCCACGATACCCGTTATGCCGCGCGCTATGCCGGGGCTACCGATGATGACGTAGCGCCCGCCGGCGGCCTCGGCGGCCTCGCGCGCGGAGGGATAGACGGCGTCCCAGCACTCCGCGCCTAGGCGGCGGCGTTCCTGGTTCAGCTCCAGGAGCTCGTCGGCCCGGGCGCCGCGCTCGGCGGCGTCCTCGGCCAGGAGCATCCCGACGGCCACGTCGGGCCGTCCCATGCGGCCGGCGGCGTTGATCACCGGGGTCAGCTGCCAGGCCGCGTCGGTCGAGGTCACGCGCCTGCCCGTGAGGCTCTGCCTGGCGACGAGCTCGGCCAAACCCCTGCGCGGCTTACGGTTCAAGGCGGCGAGCCCCTGCCTGACGAGTATGCGATTCTCGTCGCGCAGCGGCATGAGGTCGGCTATCGTCGACAGGGCGACGAGCTGGAGGGCCTCGGCGTCCTGGTCGCCGTAGCAGCCCGACTTGCGGAGCGCGAACGAGGTGAATATGCTCGCGAAGGCGTCGAGCTCGCCATAGGGGCCGCCGCTCGCGAGCCCCCCGGCGGCGCCGGAGGCGCCAGAGGCGGGTCCGCCCGGCCGCTCGGCGTAGCGCCCCATGCGTGACAGCTCGGCAAGGCGCGGTAGGCTGGCGCCGGCCGCCTGCGGTATGACGCGGCCGACATCGGGGCGCACGTCGTAGAAGTTGACCTCGGCCGCCCGGCCGAAGGCCTTGGCCAGGAGCCGGCTCTGGATCTCGCCGTCCCAGACGAAGAGCTGCCTATCCTTGAGGAAGGGCACGAGGCGCGTGCGCTCGAGCTCCACCATGCCCGGCACTATGGTCTCGGTGACGCGGCCGGTCTCCACGAGGTTCGTGAGGCCCAGGGCCTCGACCACGTACGCGTCCTTGACCGGGCGCACGTTGAGCAGGGCCACGCGTTGCTTGTAGAGGCCGCTCTTGGCGAAGCGAAGGGCCCAGGCCAGCTTGTAGGCTACGCCGCAGCCCGATAGGTCGCGGAAGGGATAGCCGGAGTCCTCGAGCTTAGGATTGAGTATGGCCAGGGCGGCGGGCGGCTTGCCCGACTGGAGCACGTGATGGTCGACGATTATGACGTCTATGCCCTTGCCCCGGGCGTACTCGACCTCCGCGTGGTTCGATATGCCGCAGTCCACGGTGACGATGAGGCTACCGTAGGCCGCAGCGAATTCGTCGACCGCCGCCTTGGAGAGCCCGTACTTCTCGTCGTCCGTAGGCAGGCGGTAGCTCGCGGCTATGCCGACGCCCGCGAGGGCCTCGATCATCAGCGTGGTGGCCGAGACGCCGTCGGCGTCCCGGTCGCCGAAGACCATGACCTTCTCCTCCTCGTCGGCGGCCAGGAGTATGCGGTCGACCGCGTCCTCCATCGCCGAGAACAGGAAGGGATTGCGCAGGAAGCGCTCGTCGTCCTCCAGGTAGAACAGGGCCTGGCCGGGGGAGTCTATGCCCCGGCGAGCCAGGATGGACGCCGCGAGCAGGTCGAGGCCGTAGCGCTCGGCCAGCTCGCGGACGGTCTGGGGAGAGACGTCGCGCTTGACCCATCTCATAGGTCGCCGATTTCCTTTATGACGAGGGGAGCCTGGGCGGGCGCCGTATCGGCCATGGCAAGGGAGCCCTCGATCAGGGCCCAGGCCTCGTCGAGCGAGGCCCGGCTCTTACCGTACACGGTAGCCACGAGGTCGCCCTTGGCGACCCGGGCGCCCTTCTTGCGCGCGAAGATAAAGCCTACGTCCGGCTCCACGGGATCGGTCGTCTTGTTGCGGCCTACGCCCAGGTAGACGCCCGCGAGGCCTATCTTGTACGCGTCTATGGAGGCGATATAGCCAGAGCTCGGGGCGCGGAGCTCCCGTACGTGGCTCGAGCGATAGCGGCCGCGCAGCTCCATGAGCTTCCCGGCGTCGCCGCCCTGGGTGCGCACGTTGCGCATGAAGAGCTCCAGGGCCTTGCCCGAGGCCACGGCCCCTCGGCAGAGCGCCAGGGCCGCGTCAACGGTAGGCGCTACGCCGCCCGCGACGAGCATCCAGGAGGACAGGCGGTAGGTCACCTCCATGAGGTCCGCCGGCCCCTTTCCCTCGAGGCAGTCGATGGACTCCTCCACCTCGAGGAAGTTGCCGACCTTGTCGCCGAGCGGCTCGGTCATGTCGGTGATGACGCCGACGATACGCTTACCCATGGCCTGGCCCGTCCTGACGAGGCTCATGGCCAGGCGCTCGGCGTCCTCGACGGTCTTCATGAAGGCTCCCGGGCCGCTCTTGACGTCGAAGACGAGGGCCTCGGCTCCCTCCGCCACCTTCTTGGACAGTATGCTCGCGGTGATGAGGGGTACGGACTCCACGGTGGCGGTCACGTCGCGCAGCGAGTAGAGTCGCTTATCGGCGGGGACTATGGCGTCGGTCTGGCCGGTCATGGCGAAGCCGTCCCTGGCCAGGAACTCGCGGAACCGAGCCGGGTCCAGGCGGGTCGTATAGCCGGGTATGCTCTCGAGCTTGTCCAGGGTGCCGCCGGTGTGCCCCAGGGCGCGCCCGGACATCATGGGTACCCTGACGCCGCAGGCCGCCACGATGGGCGCCAGGATAAGCGAGACCTTGTCGCCCACGCCGCCCGTGGAGTGCTTGTCCACGAAGGGTCCGGCCACGCCCGACAGGTCCATGACGTCGCCGGAGCGCAGCATGAGGTCGGTCAGGTCGGCTGTCTCCCGGAAGCTCATGCCCCGGAAGAAGACGGCCATGAGCCAGGCGCTGACCTGGTACTCGGGTACGGTCCCGGCCACGTAGCCGTCCACGATGGCGGCCAGTTCCTCGCGCGACAGCTCGCCGCCGTCGCGCTTCTTCATGATGACGTCTACGGCCCTCATGGAAGCCTCCTTATAGCAATCCTGATTCCAGGGTCTTGAGCGGCGACCCGGCCGCCTTGCGCGCCATGTCCAGGGCCACGGCCTTGAGGGCCGCGGCCGATTCCGCGGCCAGGCCGGCGCGGGCGGCCTCGGCTAGGGGGCGACCGCGGGAGGCGGCGAGCCAGGCCAGGGCGCCCGGCGGTACGGACACCGCGTCGGGACCGGCGCAGCGCTCGCAGACGAAGCCTCCGTGGCGGCGGGAGTAGGAGTGTAGCGTATCCGGCCCGCTTGCGCCAGCGCGGTCGCCGCCTGCGCGAGCGAGGGCATCGCTCGCGCGAGCGCAAGCCGCGCATTCGCCCCGGTCAGGCCAGAGCCCCATGGCCTCGACGGCCCTGAGCGCGAAGAGCGAGGCGGCCCTGGTCACCCTGGCCTCGTCGCCCGCCCCCTCCTCCAAGGCCGATAGCAGCCCGAGCGCCAGCTCCAGCGACAAGGCCCAGTCGCCGCCCAAGGCGCCCGTGACGGTTATGAACTCCGAGGCGAAGGAGGCCGCCGCTATGGAGGCCAAGTCGCCCCGGACTGAGGCGAACTCGGTACGGGGGTCGAAGTCGCTCAGCTTGCAGAGCCCCTTGGCGGCGTCCAGGTACAGCCAGGCCCTCCCGTAGTGCCAGGGCGAGGCCAGGGAACGGAGCTTGCTCTTGCCGCCTCCGAAGGCGAAGGCCTCGACGAGGCCCTCCTCGGAGGACAGGAGGGTTACGACGCGGGCGCCCGAAGGTACGTCCTTGACCCGCAGCACGAGGGCGTCTATCGACGATGATCTAGACGGCATAGGGGGATCGAGTATCCAGCCGTCGCATGGCGGCTGTCAAGCCGGCTTAGCGATCGGGTATCGCGATTCGAGCTATGAGATACTCTGCAGGTTATGGACTCAACAACAAGAAAGAGCATGCTCCTCGCGGAAGACGAGCCCGTCATCGCCGGGGCTGAGACCGCTCGGCTCGAGCGCGAAGGTACGGCGCAGGCGAACCTCATCCTCCTGGCCAGGCAACTCGACGGCGCGCTGCGCGTAGGGAGCCGGCCAGGCCTCGGCTACGAGCT
Source organism: uncultured Treponemataceae bacterium (assembly GCA_964573825.1). Taxonomy (GTDB): domain Bacteria; phylum Spirochaetota; class Spirochaetia; order Treponematales; family UBA12059; genus SZUA-370. Next base: position 4,581 of record CAZNNA010000002.1, on the reverse strand, counting down.
GCGCCTTCCCGCCTCGCCGACCTAGAAGCGGTAACGGACGCCCAGGCCGCCCGAGCCGCCGAGGCCGAAGCCCGGGAGCAGGGCCACGTCCAGGCCGGCCTCCAGGAACAGCTCGAAGGGCGCGTCGGTAAAGCGATACGACACGCCGCCCAGGGCGCGGGCGCCGAAGGAGGCTCCGCCGTCGTATATGTTCGCGAATGCGCCGGCGCCGCAGAACGGCGTGAACGACAGCGCGTCTATCACGAGCAGGCCGGGAAAGGCGTACTCGTAGTTGCCCTGGAGCAGTATGGAGAAGCCGCCGTGGCCGCCGGCGAAGTCCCAGGCCGCCTTGGCGTCGACCCAGGAGGTCGGCGATATATCCCAGCCCACGTCGATGCCCGTCGGCTGGCCCAGGAACAGGCCTATGCCGATGGGCCCGTCGGCGGGCTTGCCCGCGAGCTGGATCTTGACGGGCTCCTTGGGGGAGTCCTTGGCCTTATCGCCCTTGCCCGACTGGGCCTGGGCGGAACAGAACGCCGCGAGCACGAGGACGGCGGCTATAGACACGGGGCGCTTCATCGTAGTCTCCTTACGCGGGCGCGCTCCGGGGCGCGCACCGGGCGACAGCCTACCATACCGAGCCGGGTTGGAGAAGACGAGTGCTCAGCTACAGACACGGCTTCCATGTCGGGAATCACGCGGACGTCCTTAAGCACCTAACCCTCGTGGCCTGCCTGCGAGCCATGGCGCGCAAGGAGACGCCCTACCTCTACGCCGACACGCACGCGGGGGCGGGCGCCTACGCCCTCGAGGAGGGCTACGCCGCCCAGAACCGCGAATGGGCCCAGGGCGTGGCCCGGCTCGCCCCCGCAAGCCCGATAGACGCAACTGGCCCGCTAGCCGCCTCGACGCGGAGCGACGAACCCGAGGCGGCGGGCGACGCGCCCGAGGCGGTACTCGACTACCTATCGGTACTACGCTCGCTCGGCTACGGCGACGGCCGCTACCCCGGCTCCCCGGCGATAGCGGCGGCGCTGTCGCGCCCGGGCGACCGGCTCGCGCTCTTCGAGCTCCACCCTGCCGACCACGAGGCCCTCTCCGCCCTCACGGCGCCCGATCGTCGCGCCAGCGTCGCCAAGGCCGACGGCTTCTCCGGCCTCAAGGGACTCCTCCCGCCCGCGAGCCGGCGCGGCCTCGTCGTCATCGACCCCTCGTACGAGCTGGCGAGCGACTACGATAAGGTGGTAGACGCCCTGGCGGACGCCCTCAGGCGCTTCGCCACGGGTTGCTACCTCGTCTGGTATCCCCTGCTCGAGCGCCCGGAGGCCAAGGCCCTGCCCGGGCGGCTGCGCCTCCTGGCCTCGCCCGACGGCAAGGCCGCCAAGGGCCTGGCCGCCTCGGCGCTCGACGCCAGGCTCCGCGTCAGGGCCGGCGCCCCCGGGGAACGCGGCATGGCGGGCTCGGGCGTGCTCGCGCTCAATCCCCCCTGGACGCTGAGGCCGGCCCTAGAGTCAGCCCTACCCTGGCTAGCTGCCCGGCTGGGCCAGGACGCCGGCGCCGGTTGGAGCCTCGAGTAGGGCTCGCGGCGGGTCCGCCCTCGACGCCTCATTGGACACGCCCAACCTTGCATGCTACTATCGAATCGTTCTATTCCTACCGACACGGCGGAACCAGGCATGACCAAGCGACAGAAGCAGGCTCAAGAGACTCGCAAGGCGCTATTCGACAACGCCGTATCGCTCTTCAGGGAGAAGGGATTCGACGCCGTGACCGTCGAGGAGATAACCACCCGTGCCGGTACGGCCAAGGGCAGCTTCTACACCTACTTCCGCACCAAGAGCGACATCATCATAGAGGAATTCAAGGATATCGACGGCTTCTACGAGAAGTACCAGCATAACCTCAAGCGCTACGGTAGCGCCGCCGAGCGACTCACCGCGTTCACCAAGGCCCAGATGCGTTACGTCAGGGACACGGTCGGGCACGCAATACTCAAGATCATGTACTCCACGACCATAGTCGATCCGCTCGCGGAGAAGTTCCTCATAAACACCAGTCGCTACCTGCACGCCCTGGTCCGGGACCTCATAGCGTACGGCCAGGAGAACGGGGAATTCCGTACCGACGTAGGGGCGGACGAGCTAGCGCTCCTCGTCAATCGCTCCATGCGCTCGGTGTTCCTCGACTGGGCCATATCCGACGGGGAATGGGACCTGGTCGCTGGCGGCCTGCGCTTCTGCGAGGTCGTGGTGCTTCCGTCACTGCGCAAGGCCTAAGCCGTCTTGGTTTTGACAAAACGCCGAAACGGCTTTATGATGACCACGGTCATTATATGCGGTCATTGACCGCAGTCAACATACTAAGAGGAGGCTTCTATGGATATCAAGGGAGCGGTAGCGGTCATCACGGGCGGGGCGAGCGGCATAGGCGAGACGCTGGCCAAGCGGCTCGCGGCCGACGGGGCGTCCGTCGTCCTGGGCGACATGAACCAGGAGGGCCTCGACCGGGTCGTAGCCGAGATTAAGGCAGCCGGCGGCAAGGCCGCGGCCAAGACGCTCAACGTCACCGACGACGCCTCGACGGCGGCCTTCATGGACTTCGCCATCGAGACCTTCGGCGCCATAAACATCGTTGCGCCCTGCGCCGGCATCATACGGGACGGCCTCTTCATCTCCACCGACAAGGAGACCGGCAAGGTCAAGAAGGCCACGAGCACGGCCGACTTCCGCGCCGTCATAGACGTTAACCTCGTGGGGCCGTTCATAACGCTACGCGAGGCCGCCGTGCGCATGGTTAACAACGGCTATAAGGGCGTGCTCTTCACCATATCGTCCATACAGAAGCAGGGCGGCGTAGGCCAGCTCAACTACTCGTCCACCAAGGCCTCCATGGCGCTCTGGCCCAAGATCCTGGCCGGCGAGTTCCAGATGAAGGGCATAACGGGCATACGCGTCGTCTCGATAGCGCCCGGCTACGTGGGCACGCCCATGGTCAAGGGCATGGACCAGGGAGCCCTGGCCAAGATAGTGTCCGGCGTACACATCGGCCGCCTCATCGAGCCGGAGGAGATAGCCGACGCCATGGCCTGGGTCGTGGGCAACGACGCCGTCGACGCCACCTGCATAGAGGTGGCGGGCGGGATGATATCCGGCCTCGTGGCCAAATAGGTAAGGCGGGGGCAGGGATTCCTACCCGCCCCCGTGACTCTTCCCCGCCCCGAGACTAGCCTAGCCCACGATCTCCTCGATCACCCTGAGCCAGTTGCCGCCCATGATCATGGCGATATCGGCCGGCGCGTAGCCTCGCGATTCGAGCCCGGCGGTCACGGCGCCCATACCGGAGCAGTCGCTCATGACGAGCCCGTAGGGAGCGGTGAAGCCGTCGAAGTCCGAGCCCAGGCCGACGTGATCGGCCCCCGCCACCTTCACGAGGCGATCTACGTGGTCGAGGACGCGATCGACCGAGACCTTGGACGGGTCGGAGTCGACGAACACGCCCGCGAACGTCACGCCGATGAGCCCGCCGGTGGCGGCGATGCGCTCGGCCTGCTCGTCGCTCAGGTTGCGCCTATGGTCGCAGACGGAGCGCGAGTTGGAATGCGAGGCCACGACGGGGCGCTCGGCGACGGCGAGGAGCTCGTCCAGGGCCTGGTCGCAGAGGTGCGACGCGTCCACTATCATGCCGAGGCGTTCCATCTCCGCTATGACCTTGCGGCCGAAGGGCGTGAGCCCGTCGGGGCCGGGATGGTCGGCGCCCCGGCCTATCGCGTTCACGCGATTCCAGGTGAGGCCCATGAGCCGTATCCCGCGCGCGTAGAAGGCCCGCAGGTCGTCCAGGCTCTCCCCTATCGCCTCGCCGCCCTCTATGGTCAGGAAGGCGGCGAGCCGGCCCGATCGCTTGGCCTCGGCCACGTCGGCGGCCTTCCGCGCCATGAAGGCCTTGGTCGATCGGGCCACGCCGGCCTCGATCGCGTCGAGCATGCGGTAGGTGTGGGCCTTGGCCTCGGGCAGGAAGACCGTATCGCAGAAGAGCGCGAAGAACTGGGCCGTCACCCCGCCCTCGAGGAGGCGCGGAATGTCGACGTGGCCGGAGGAATTCCTGACCGATATATCGAGCGGCGTCGTCGGCTGGCTCTTGAAGTCGAACCCGGCGGCCGGTATGGCGGTGTCGCAATGCCCGTCTATGACGACGAGTCCGTCGTGCGGCGTTCCCATGCTAGAGCTCCCTCGCCACGAGATCCTCGTAGGTCTCGCGCCGTACCGACAGCCTATGCTCTCCTGAGTCCGTCATGACGAGGGCGGGCCGCGGCAGGCGATTGTAGTTGGAGGCCATGGAGTGATTGTAGGCGCCGGTAGTGAAGACGGCCAGCACGTCGCCCGGACGGGGCGCCTGGAGCGCTACGTCGCGGATAAGAATGTCCCCGCTCTCGCAGCACTTACCGGCGACGGTCACGGTCTCGTCGCGGGGCGCGTCGTGGCGGTCTGCCACGGTGGCCTCGTAGACGGCTCCGTAGAGGGCGGGACGCGGGTTGTCCGGCAGGCCTCCGTCTATGCCGACGAAGGTCTTCACGTCGGGTATGGCCTTGCGCGAGCCTATCGTGTA
>CAZNNA010000001.1:50022-66564 GCA_964573825.1 uncultured Treponemataceae bacterium | reverse complement strand
GGCTTCCTATCGGCGCTCGTCGCCAAGGGCTTCCTTCCGGCCGCCTGCGAGAGCGTAACGATACTCCGGGCCCTCTCCCTATCGGTGCTCACGAACTCGATGTTCGGGCCGCTCCTCATGGTCATCCATCGTACCACTGACAATATGATAACCCGCTCCCGCGGCTACGCCGGCATAGAGAAGAGCCTGGCCACCCTGGCCTGGTTCTGGGTACCCGCGCACACGGTGACCTTCGCCCTGCCCTACGAGTACCAGATAGGACTGGCGGCCCTCTGGTCGGTCGCCCTCGGGCTCATCATGGGCCTTACCAAGCGCCGGGGGTAGGCGTCGCCGGAACGCCTGACGGACCGCGCCTCCGAGCGACCGGCTTGCGCGGAGCCGTAGTAGCGCTTACGCTTATGGCCGGAGGTCGACGTGAGGCTTCGCCGCAAAACCTGGCTATCCTTCGCCGTCTCCATGATCGCCTTCATGGCCGTAGAGATACCCGCATCGATAGTCATAGCGCGGCTGAGGAGCTCGGACCTCCTCGCGGATGTAACGACCCGCTTCTCGGACATCCAGAGGCACTACGTGGGCCGGCAGCTCGCCCTCGTGCGCGAGGCGCTCGAGGCCGAGGTCGAGGCCCTCGATACCATGGCGAGGGACTACGCGCTCTGGGACAGCATGGCGGACTTCATGCGTACCCGTTCCGCCGGTTTCCTAGCGGAGAATTTCTCGGCCCGATCGCTTCGCGACGCGCGGATCGACAGCGCGATCGTACTCGCGCTCGACGGATCGCCCGTGGTCGCGCTGGCCTCGGATCCCGGGGACCCGGATAGCTACCGTTCGGCCGACCCCGGCGCGATTGCCCTGCTTGGGCCGGGCTTACTGCCGGGAATCTCGGAGGGAAGCCCGTCGGCAGGCCCGCCGGAGGACGGCGCTCGCTTCCTAGCCTACGAGCGAGGAACGCTAACGCTCGTATCGTCGTTTCCCATCCTACGGGACGGCGCTCGGTCCCCTGCCGGCTTCCTCGCCTTCGGGCGCAGGCTCGGCGATCACGGTAGCGGGCTCCGCTCGGTCATCGACTTCCGTATCCTTAGCCTTGCCGAGGCGGGCCTCGGAACCGAGGGCGAGGCCGACGTTCTATCGCTCGAGCCGGGTCGATGCTACGTGCCCCCGGAGGAGCTTTCGATGGACGCCTCGGCGCCCGACCGCGACTACGTTCGGGGATACGCGCTCCTCGATGCATCGCTTCGAGGCGGAGGTTACCCGCTCGTCATCGAGGCGCGGGCGCCCTCGGATCTCCTTAAGGAGCAGCGGCGCTTCGTCCGTGACCAGGAAGGAGCGTACCTAGCCTACTCAGCGGTATACCTCGGAGGCATAACGCTCACCAATATCATACTCTTCGCCGTAATGCTCATAGTACTGGACACTGCCGTCCTCGCCAGGATCTACGGCATCAGCCAGGGCGCCATGCGCATAGCCAGGGCGCCGGACTCCACCGAGGAGATAGCGGAGACCGGGGACGACGAGCTTTCCCGCATAGGGGCGGGCTTCAACGAGGTGCTCCGTTCCTTCAGGTCCCGGCAGGCCGAAGTGATAGCCGCGAACCAGCGGCTGCGCTACGCGTACCGCGAGATATCCATCAGCCATCAGGCCCTGAACGCCTCGCTGCTTCCCGTAATCGTAACGGACTCGGACGGGCGTATCACGCGGAGCAACCGAGCCTTCTGCGACGTCTTCGGCTACGCGGCCGAGGAAACGGAAGGACGCAAGCCCGATTTCATCAACCCAGGCAGGGCAGTGTACCGGGACCACGGCATCGACGACGAGGCCTACGACAGGCTCTTCCGCGGGCTGTGGGAGAGCCTCGGGGACGACGGGCAGGGCAACTGGGAAGGAACGGTCCTGAATAAAAGGAAAACGGGCGAGATCGTCCAAACCCAGCTCGTCATTAACGCGATACGCTCGGAAGGGGACGGTAAGCTCGGCTTCGTGGCTTGGATGGTTGATCTGTCCAAGCGCGCCGAGGCCGAGGAGCGTACGCGGCTAGAGGTCTACCGAGCCATCAGCGAGCTGGCGGAGACCCGCGACAGCGATACGGGCGACCATCTCAGGCGCATAGGCGCGCTCGCGCGTTCCCTGGCGGAGCGCCTCGGGTGGGGCCCTAGGATGCTCCGGGACATCGAGGTGTTCGCCCCGCTCCACGACGTCGGCAAGGTCGGCATAATGGACGCGGTACTCCTGAACCCCAACCGGCTCACGCCCGAGGAGATGGCCGTCATGAGGTCGCATGCGGATATCGGGTACGCGATACTCCGAGGCAAGCCGACGATGGAGATGGCCGCCGAGATAGCGCATAGCCACCACGAGTGGTGGGACGGCTCGGGCTATCCCCAAGGGCTGTCCGGAGAGGCTATCCCGGTCTCGGCCCGCATAGTAGCGATCGTGGACGTCTACGACGCGCTGCGCAGCCGGCGCCCGTACAAGGAGCCCTGGACGGCGGCTGCCGCGAGGGAAGAGATGTCGCGGCTCTCGGGTAGGCAGTTCGATCCATCCATACTAAGGATATTCCTCGAGTACGCCGACCTGGTGGAGAGCCTCTACGCTCCCCGGCCGAACCCCGATAGTATCGCGCGGGGGCTAGCCTAGGGAGGCGCCGCGAGGCCTTCCCCTTCTTTTAACGTTAAGCGTACGTTTTTTTACGTCGGAGCTCACGCCGGCCTGCCTATGCTACCGTTGCGCCCATCGCGCTAGGAGGTAGCATGAGTACGAGGATGGATTACCGCAAGGCGGTGCTGGTTTCACTGCCGTTCTTCGCCATAACGATTTTCTGGCAGGCCTACGATACGATAATGCCGCAGATCCTGGTCTATCACTTCGGCATGAGCTCGATGACGCTCGGCCTGGTCATGGGCATAGACAACCTCGTCGCGCTCGTGTTCCTGCCGCTCTTCGGCGCCCTGTCGGACCGCATAGACTCGCGGCTGGGCCGAAGGACGCCCCTCATACTCTGGGGTACCATCGGCGGCGCCGTCAGCTTCGTGCTCATGGGCCTGGCCGACAAGGCCCAGCTGGCCAGGCTGGCGGCAGCCGGCATACCGGAGAGATTCGCGGCGGCGACCACCGGCGCGGCCAAGGCAGCGCTCATCGAGGAGGTAGCGGCCATCCAGGGCGGCAACGCGGGGACCTTCGCCCTCATGATGGGCGCCCTGCTCCTCGGGGTCTTCCTCATGTCGCTCTTCCGCTCCCCGGCGGCCGCGCTCGCCGCCGACGTGTTCATCCGCCCGCAGCGCTCCAAGTGACACGCGTTACTCTTGATCCTTGGGGGCCTCGCGTGGGTTGTCTTCCTCTTGCTCATCAAGCGTATGGCCAGCCTGTTCGGCGGCTACTCCAGGCTCATGGCGGTCTCCGCGGCGGTTATGCTCGTCGCCCTGGCCGTCTACATGCTCTTCGTCCGCGAGCCCAGGCTCGTAAGGCAGGTCGAGGAGGACAGCAAGCGGCTCGGCCTCGCGGACGACCCGGGCGAGCGGAAGCCCGGCGGGAAGCTAGCGCCGGAGGTCAGGCGAAGCCTGTTCTACATCCTGGCGACGGTCGTCTTCGTCTACATGGGCTACAACGCCTTCAGCACCCACTTCGCCGTCTACGCCATCAAGCAGCTCGGCATGACGCCGTCAAGTATCTCCGGCCCCCTCCTCGTCCGGGTGTTCTCCGTGCTCGCCTTCTGCATCCCGTCCGCCATCCTCTCGACGAGGATAGGCCGCAAGCTGACCGCGCGGATCGGCCTAGCCATCCTGGCCGTTACCATAGTGCTCGTGTACTTCCTTACGCCGGAGACGGCCGGGCTCCTCGCCCCGATCTTCGCCGTCTACGGCCTGGGCTTCGCCCTAGTCAGCGTCCACCTGGGCCCCATGGTCGTGGAGCTCTGCGCCGACTCCGACGTCGGCAGGTACATGGGGTATTACTACCTCGCGACCACGGTCGCGCAGATCGTCACGCCCGCCTTCGCCGGCGTCTTCATGGACGGCCTCGGCCAGAGGACCCTGGCGCTCTATACCGCCGTCTTCATGGCGCTCGGGTTCGGCGCCACCTTCTTCATACGGCACGGCGACGCGAAGCCGGCCTCGGTCGACGCGGCCTCCGTGCTCGGCGCGGCCGATTAGGCCGAGGATAGCCGATGATACCAACGCTATCGGCCCTGCTGGGGCTCTCGACCGCGGCGGGCCTGGCTCTCCTGTGGATGATATGGCCGGCCCGCCCCGGGAAGGCCATGCGCAGCCGCCTGGCAGGCCGGAAATACGCCCACCGCGGCCTGTACGACAACGCGGGGTCCGTACCCGAGAACTCCCTGGGGGCCTTCATGGCCGCCGCCGAGCGGGGCTACGCCATCGAGCTGGACATACGGCTCACGAAGGACGGGCGGGTGGTGGTGTTCCATGACGGCACGCTCGAGCGGATGTGCGGGATCGCCCGGCCGGTCGAAGAGCTGACGCTGGCCGAGCTGGGCGAGCTGCGCCTGCTCGATACCGAGGAAGGGATACCGGAATTCGGCTACTTCCTCTCGGCCCTGGACGGACGGGTACCGCTCCTCATCGAATTCAAGACCGACCTTCCCGGCGGCGGCGTCGCCGAGCGGCTCTGCGAGGCGGCCATGGCCGTACTGGACGGCTACGATGGTCCGTACGTCGTCGAGAGCTTCGACTACCTGGTCCTGGAATGGTTCAGGTCGAGGCGGCCCGACGTCATGCGGGGCCAGCTAGCCATGGGACTGCGCTGCTACGAGCCGGCGATGGGCAGGCGGGCCGCGGCGGCCCTGCCCGCCTACCGAAAGGCCGGGCTTTCCTGGCTCCTGTACAACCACAGGGGTCGCCCCCATTTCGTGGCCTACCGCTTCCAGGACGCCGGCCTCGCCGTCCGGCTCTGCCGGGCCCTCGGCGCCATGAGCGCCGCCTGGACCGTCAAGGCGCCGGACGACGCCGAGCGCCTCCTGCGTAGCTGGGACTCGATCATCTTCGAGGGCTTCCTCGCGTGAGCCGGCCCTACGCTACCCCGGAATGCGCTCCCTTCAGCGTCGAAGCGCGGGGAACGGAGGCCTGCCTCTGCCTGCACGGCTTCACCGGTTGCCCGGCTCTCTACCTGCCCTTGGCGGAGGAGCTCGGCGCCGAGGGCTTCGGCGTCGAGGCGCCCCTCCTCGCCGGCCACGGCACGAGGCCGGAAGACCTGAGCGCCGTAGACGAGGCCGACTGGTTCCGCGGCGCGTCCGAGGCGCTCGAAGGCCTCCTTAGGCGCCATGCCAGGGTCCACCTCGTGGGCCTATCGCTAGGCGGGGCCATAGCGGCCTGGCTCGCGGCCTCCTACGCGGGCGACGCCCGCCTGGGCAGGCTGGCCTTGCTATCGCCGGGCTTCGGGCTCCGCGACAAGCGCTTCCAGGCCATGGCCCTATCCGGGGCGGAGGACAGGATGATACCCCTGCCCCAGCGGCAGCCCAAGGGCGACGGCCTGGACGCGAGCCGCTACGGATACCCGGCGATGAGCCTCAAGGGCGTACGCCAGCTTATCCTGGCCACGGAGCGGGCGGTCGCTGCCCTGGGAGCGATACGCGCGCCGACCATGCTGCTCTATACGGCGGCCGACGCGATAGCCGATCCCGAGGCCTGCGAGAGGGCGCTCTCCGTCATCCCTACGGTGGCGCGGAGCCATCGCTACGAGGGCGGCGAGCACAACCTGCTCCTCGGCCCCGATCGACTCGACGCGATAGCCAGGATCCTCGCCTTCCTCAAGGACGAGGGCTGAGGCGCTAGAGGCCCCGGGCGACGTGGGCGGCGAAGCGGCTCTTCACCTCCTGCGCGCCCAGGGTATAGCGTACCTCCTCGCCGGTCTCCAGGAGCAGGCCGCGGCCGCTGACCGCGTGGACGTAGTCGAGGTTGACGAGGAAGCTCTTATGGCAGCGAAGGAAGCGCCCGTCGTCGCAGAGCCGTTCCAGCTCGTCCAGGCGCATGTAGAAGGAGAGATCGTCGCGGCCTCGGCGGTGCACGGTGACGACGCGCGCGTCGCTCTCGGCGTAGACTATCTCGCCGAGGGCCACCTTGTAGAGGCCGCCCTTATTGGCCAGCCGGATGAAGCGTTCCTCAGCCCCGGCCAGGCTCTCCAAGGCCTCGTCGAGGGCCATGGAGACGTTCCTCTCGCCCAGGGGCTTGAGCAGGTACTGGAGCGCGCGCACGCCGTACCCGTCTATGGCATGCTCGCGCGAGTTGGTCGCGAAGACGATGCGGCACTCGGGATCGAACTCGCGGAGCTCCCTCGCTACCTCGACGCCGTTCGTGATTCCCATGTACACGTCGAGGAACACGATATCGAAGGTCGCGCCCTTCTCGATCGCGGCGAGGAGGTCCTCGCCGCTTCGGAAGCGGGCGATATCGAAGCGGACGCCGCGTCGCCGGGCGTACGCCAGCGCGAGCGCGCCCAGGTTGGCGAGTTCAGCCTCGTCGTCGTCGCACATGCCGATACTGACCATAGCGAAAGATATACCATGGCCCGCGGGCCATGAACAGGACGGAGGCCCGGCGCCCATGTTTTTCTCGCCCGTTATACCGACCATAACGCTCGTCTCCCAGCTCATCCTGGAATACGGGACGCTTACGCGGAGGCGCTCGATACCCGCCCACGTCGCGACGCGCCTCGCGTCCTTCGCCGTCGTCTACGGCGGCTACTGGATCCTCAACCGGCTCGGGGTCCGTAGCTACCTGGCGTACTACCCCCTGACGGCGGCCTACCTGGCGGCCTGCCTATGCCTCTTCGCTGAGAGCCCGGCCCAGAAGGTGTTCCTCTACTTCAGCGTATGGGGCTGCTCGACCTTCGTCTCCTCGCTCTGCGCCTGGGCGTCGGCCGCGCTCTCCGCCGACGGCCGCGGCGTTCCGATACGCTACGCGCTCTACGCGGGTTCGCACGCCGTCCTCGTCCCGCTCTACCTACGCTACGCCCGCGGCCGCGTACGGGAGATACTGATGCTGTTCGAGAAGGGCAAGCCCGTCTACGCGGCCTATCCCGCCTTGGCCTTCGTGCTCTTCACCGCGCTCTTCGGTCCCATGGCCGCGACGGGCTCGCCTCGCCGACTCGCCGTCATGCTGCTCTTCGAGGCCTTCATAGCCTTCAGCTACTACCTGCTCTTCTCCCACTTCCACGCCATCTACGGGCGCATGCTGGCCGAGGCCGACGCCGAGGGAGCACGGCGACAGGCCCTGCTCCAGCGCAAGTACTACGAGCAGTTCGATAGTGGAGTCCGCAGGCAGCGGGAGCTCCTGCACGACGCGAGGCATCACCTCGTGGCGATAGCCGCCTTGCTGAATTCGGGCAAGGGCCAGGCGGCCGCCTCCTACGTCCGGAGGCTCCTCGTCGAGGCGGACCGACCGGCGGCCAGGCGCCTCTGCGAGCACGAGATAGCCAACGCCGTCATCGGCGGCTACGTCGAGACGGCCGAGGCCAGGGGCATAGCGGTATCGACGGACCTGGACCTACCGGCCGCGACGGGCATAGACGACTACGAGCTCTGCACCGTCCTGGGCAACGCCATGGAGAACGCGCTCGAGGCCTGCCAGCGCATCCCGGCCGACTCGCCGCTCCGGGCCCGGCGATACATCGACGTCCGGTCCAGGCTCGAGAAGGGCCGCCTCGTCCTGCGCGTCGAGAACTCCTACGCCAACGACCTCGACGCCGGCGAGGACACCTTCGCCTCGAGCAAGGGAGCGCTCGGGGGCGTCGGCCTCCATAGCGTCAGGAGCGTCGTCGAGCGCTACGGCGGCTGCCTGAGCCTGGAACCGGGCGACGGCGTTTTCAGGCTCTCGGCGGTCCTCTACCCTCGCCCCTAGAACCCGAGCAGCCTCGGCAGGAACAGCGACAGCTCCGGTACGTAGGCGATCAGGAACAGCGCTACCATCTCCATGATTATGTAGGGCCAGATCGCCTTGGTCAGCTGGGCCAGGCTCAGCTTGGAGATGGAGCAGGCCACGAAGAGGCAGGCCCCTACGGGAGGGGTCATGAGCGCGATGTTGAGCGACAGGACCATGACCATGCCGAAGTGGATCGGGTCCATGCCTATCCCGATGGCGATGGGATGCAGTATAGGCCCCAGGATGATGAGGGCGGCCGCGATATCCATGAACATGCCGACGACGGTCATGAGGAGCAGGATGAGGAGCAGGATGAGCTTGGGATCGCCGGTCGTCGCAAGGAGGAAGGCCGCTATGGCCTGGGGCACCTGGTTGATGGCGAGGACCCAGCTAAGGATGCTCGCCGCGCCGATGATCAGGAAGACCACGCCGGTGATCTTGGCCGTCTTGACCAGCATGGGGGCCAGGTCCTTCACCGTCAGCGTCCTGAGGACGAAGAAGCCAATCACCAACGCGTACAGCACGGCCACGGCGGCCGCCTCGGTAGGGGTGAAGATGCCGGACAGGATGCCTCCCAGGATGATCACCGGCATCAGGAGCGGTATGACGGCATGCTTGAGGCTCAGGAGCTTATCCTTGAGCGTCGTCTTGAGTCCCTTGGGATAGCCGCGCTTATAGGACAGGTAGGCGGTCATCAGCATGAGCAGGGCGGCGAGCACGAGGCCCGGCAGGAAGCCGGCGGCGAAGAGGCCGGCTATCGATACGTTCATCAGCGAGCCGTAGATGACCATCATGTTCGAGGGCGGTATCGTCGGGCCGATGATGGAAGAGGCGGCGGTCACCGCGGCGGAGAAGTCCAGGTCGTAGCCTTCCTCTTCCATAGCCGGTATCAGCATGGTGCCGATGGCCGCGGTATCGGAGACGGCGGCCCCGGTCATGCCGGCGAAGAAGACGCTGGCTATGATATTGGCGTGCGCCAGGCCGCCGCGGACGTTCCCGGCCAGTACGTTAGCGAAATGGACGAGACGCTTGGTTATGCCCCCGCGGTTCATGAGCTCGCCTGCGAAGATGAAGAAGGGCATGGCCATCAGCGTGAACATGTTGAGGCCGGAGAAGTACTGCAGGGGGGCCATGGAGAAGAGGCCGACGCCCGAGCCCATGAGGTACAGGCCCGACAGGCCGGCGAGCCCGAGCGTGAAGCCGATGGGCACGCCTATGGCCAGGAGGGCGAAGAATACGATTACGACTGATGCGAACACGGTTCCCTCCTAGATATCGATGACGGTCAGCTCGCGCGGCTTCTCGTCGCCGCGAGTCAGCTTGAGGATGTACATGAGCACCAGCTGGACCGCGGCCAGCGCCATGGAGACCGGCAGGGCCGCGAAGGCCAGGGTCATGGATATATCCAGCGACTGCGTCTGCATGTACTTTCCGTCCCTCGTCATGGCCAGCGAGTAGAAGAACATGACGCCCAGGAAGGCGAGCACCAGGAGGGCGATGACGGTATGCACGGCTATCCTGAGCGCGCGGGACTTGATCGCGTCCAGGAGCACGGTCAGGCCGACGTGTTCCTGGGCCCGGATGCCCAGGCTGACGCCTACCGAGGCCCCCCAGATCATCAGGTAGCGGCTAACCTCCTCCGGCCAGCTGAGCGGCGCGTTGACCACGTAGCGGAAGAAGACTCCTACCAGGACCGTAGCGGTCATGGCGCCGAAGAACAGGACGCACAGCGCGCCCCCCAGCCGGTCGACGGCGATCGACGCCTTCTCTACGGCGGCCCCGAAGCCGCCCCTCTGTTCGCTCATTGCGGTTTCCTTTCGCGTACGCCCCGAGCCGGAGGGTGCCGGGACGAACGAGGACGGCATCCGCGAGGGATGCCGTCCTCTCATCGATGCGGAGTTGCCCGGACGGCTACTTGCCGGCCAGTTCCTTCTCGGCCTGGGCTATGGCGGCGAAGAACTTGTCGATCCAGGCCGCGCCGTCGGCCTTGTTCTTCTCTACGATGAAGTCGCGGGCCGCCGGTATGGACAGGTCGCGGAACTGCTTCATCTCGGCCGCGGTCGGTACGTAGACCTGCATCTTGGCGGCCAGCGTCGGGAGTCCCTTGTCCGAGGCGTCGATGATGCGGGAGAGGCCGCGGCCGGCGACTATGGCCGTCCGGGCGGCGTCGGACACGACGGCCTGGAGCTCGGCCGGCAGGTCCTTATAGAATTTGGGGTTGATGACCCAGACGTACGGGGCGTACAGGTGGTTCGTCAGCGTGATGTACTTCTGGACCTCCTGGAATTTGGCCATGGTGATGATGGAGATGGGATTCATCTGACCGTCGACCACGCCGGTCTGGAGCGAGGTGTAGACCTCGGCCCAGGCGATGGTGATGGCGGAGGCGCCGAGCGACTTGGCGATCGCCTGGTGCAGCGGCGACATGGCGCGGAGCTTGATGCCCTTGGTGTCGGCCGGTGACTTGATGGGCTTCTTGGAGTTGGTTATGGCGAAGAAGCCTCCCGACTCGCCGAAGCCGAGCACCTTGAAGCCGGCCTTGGCCTCGATATCGGCGGCGAAGTCCTTGCCGAACTGGCCGTCGTAGACCTTGTAGCCGACGTTATAGCTCGAGAACGCGAACGGCAGGTTGGTCACGTCGATCAGGGGATAGAAGGGCTGGATGCCGCCGGAGGAGGAGATATAGGACTGCACGACGCCCGACTTTACCTGGATGAGGGTATTAGCCTCGTTCCCAAGCACGCCGTTCGGGTACAACTCGACCTTGATTCGGCCGTTGGAATTGGCCTCGACCTCGGACTTGAAGACCTCCGCCATGGCCGCCGAGGCGACCTCGAAGGGGCTCTGCGCGTTCAGGTGCGCGAGCTTGAGCGTAAAGGTCTGCGCGAACGCGACGGATGGAAGCACGGCGAGAACGACGAGGGCCAGGGTCAATCTACTGCGATGCATAGGAGCCTCCTTGGGTTACAGAACGAACTCTAAGTCGGTTTTATGTAGGCGTCAATGCGGATTTTAAAATCCTGCATTGGCAGAACCCTATCATTGCTATAGACTTTCGGTACGATGGATACCGCTACATCGCTCCCCATAGGCAGGATGGCCGCCCTGAACGGCGTGTCGGTACAGGCCTTGAGGCTCTACGATAGGCTCGGGCTCCTCAAGCCGGAGCGGGTCGACGAGCTCACGGGCTACCGTTACTACGACATACGACAGAGCGCCAGGCTGGACGCCATTCAGTACCTCAAGGCCCTGGGTATGCCCCTCAGGGAGATAGGCGAGCTCCTGGAGCGCGAGGATCCCCGCCGCTACGAGGTCTTGCTCGAGGCCCAGGCGCTTCTCGTGGAACGACGCAAGGCCGAGCTCGACCGCATGGGCCGGGCCATTGCCAGGGCCCGGGACGCCTACCGGCGCTATGCCGAGGCGCCTCGCGAGGGCCTCGTCGTGCTCGAGCGGCTGCCGGCGCGGCGCGCCTTCGTCTACGACGGCGGGCAGGACATCTATCAAGGCGGGCTCCCCGGCTACGAGGCCCTCCTGAGGCGGCTCAAGGCCGTCGCCTCGCTCCGCGGCCTACCGGCGGCCTACTTCTGCAACGTCGGCTCCATAGTCAGGCGCGCGGAGCTGGAGGCGGGCCGCATGCGCTCGACCGAGGCTTTCGTCTTCGTGGAGGAAGACTTCGAGGCCGCCGACGGGCCGGGCGCCCTCGAATCGCTACCTGCCGGGACCTACGCCTGCGCCTACTTCGAGGGCTTCGACAAGGAACTGGCCGAGGCCGAGCGCCTCCTGGCCTACCTAGCGGCCTCGGGCTTCGGCCTCGCGGGCGACTACGTCTGCGAGGTCGTCGCGGAGCTGCCGCTCTTCCCCCGGGAGGAGCGGGCCATGCTTATCAAGATCCAGGTTCCCGTGGCCTTGCCTCGGTAGGCCCGATCTCGCTGATCGTCCAGCGATCCTCTAATGGCTATCGAGTCGAGACAAGTATCGATATTTTTTTATTGACTCTATCGCAGGTACAGGGTTTAGCCTGTGACAAACCTTAAGGAGGCATAGTCCATGGGCGAGAAAATCAGGGTCATCCAATACGGCTGCGGCAAGATGGGCCGCGTGTTCCTGCGCTACCTCTACGAGAAGGGCGCCGAGATCGTCGGCGCCATAGACATGAACCCGGCCGTGGTCGGCAAGGACGCGGGCGAGGTCGCCGGCCTCGGCCATAGGCTCAACGTGCCCATCCGCTCGGACGCCGAGGCGGTCTTCGCCGAATGCGACGCCGACGCCTGCATCATAGCGGTCAAGAGCCTCATGAGCGACGTGGTCGACGCCTACGAGCTCGCGGCCAGGCACGGAGTCTCGGCGATATCCACCTGCGAGGAGGCCTTCTACCCCTGGACCACCTCGCCGGCCATAACCAACCGCCTGGACCGCCTGGCCAAGGACCGCGGCTGCGCGCTCTCCGGCTCCGGCTACCAGGACGTCTTCTGGGGTAACCTCGTCGCGGCCATAGCCGGCGCCACCCACCGGATCGACCGCATCGAGGGCTCGTCGAGCTACAACGTCGAGGAGTACGGCATAGCCTTGGCCGAGGTCCACGGCGCCGGGCTGACGCCCGCTGAGTTCGAGGAACGCATAGCCAAGAACGACTCGCTGCCTTCCTACATGTGGAACACCAACGAGTGGCTCTGCTCCAAGCTCGGCCTATCGGTCAGGTCGATGAGCCAACGCCTCGTCCCCCTGTTCCACGACGCGGACCTACCCTCGGAGACGCTCGGCCGGACCATCAGGAAGGGCTGCGCGACGGGCATGTCGGCGGTCGTCACCACGGAGACCAACCAGGGCGTCACGCTGGTGACCCAGTGCATAGGCAAGGTCTACGCCCCCGGCGAGGTCGACGCCAACGAGTGGACCATCAAGGGCGAACCGGACACGACCGTCACCGTCTCCCGCCCGAGCACCGTCGAGCTGACCTGCGCCACCATCGTCAACCGCATACCCCAGCTCCTCGAGTCGCCCCCCGGCTTCTACACCACGGAGAAGATGCCCCCGGCCCGCTACCTGCCCTATCCCATGGAGTTCGGGCTGGGAAGGGATTAGGCCTACACGCCTCCAGCCCAGGCGCGAGCGGCGGCGAAACAGTCGGGAGAGCCTTGGCAAGCTCTCCCGGCTGCATTAGGCTATCTCCCATGGACGCGAACATCATCAACCCCTTCCTGGCGGCGACCATGAACCTCTTCAAGGAGATGTTCGGGATCGAGGCCACGGCGGGCAAGCCCTTCATCATGGACAACTTCCTGAGCCACAAGTGGGAGATCACCGGAGTGCTCGGCCTTACCGGCCAGGCCAAGGGGGTCGTGGCGATACGGCTGCACTCGCTCTTCGTCAACAGGCTCCTGGAGAAGTCGGGGGTCACCTTCGAGACCGAGGCCGAGCGGGAGGAACTCATCGACGCCATGGTCGGCGAGCTCGTCAACATAGTCTCGGGCAACGCCATCGGCCAGCTCATAGGCTACGACCTGGATATCTCGGTACCGCTGACCATCCAGGGCGCCAACCATCGCATAGCCTGGCCGAAGATCGCTCCGGTCATGTGCGTGCCCTTCAGGACGCCCTCGGGAGAGTTCGAGATAGACGTCTGCTTCAAGCCGGATTAGCGGGCGTATGGCAAGACCGCTATTCGAAAAACGCGTCCCCTACGGTTAGCCCTCCCTGGGCGAGCGTTTCTGCAGCCTCGGCGTACGCGATGACGCTCGATACCTTAACCTTAGTTCCGGGAAGGATACGCGTCTCGCTCGTCACCGTCTTCCAGTAGGTACGTACTTCCGTAGCAGCCCTTATCGTAAACGTGCTACGCGATATCGTCGACGTTCCGGTATTCTCGAGCGTAACGGTAACGACGATTGACCGAATGCCGGCCTCCTCGTATTCATACGAGCCGACGACCGTAGCCGTTCCATCTGGATACCAACCCGTAGCGTCGGCGCAGGACGCTATCGATAACGCGAGAAAGGCGATCGTAACGGCGTAGATCAGCCGGATCATCGTTCTATTCATCCTTTTTCTCCGATCGTAATGTATAAGCCAATGCGGCGTAGAGCCGTGCAGGCTCGTACGGGTCAGTAATGCTCTTGGCTATGCCGAAGCGAGCCGAGGCGTCGCCGTCGGAATACCATAACTCGATGGACGCCGAGGCCGCATAAGCGAACGAGTCCATGCTATAGGCGCCGCGGCTAATCTCCGGCAGCTCAGCGTTCTGCGTCGCCTTGAGCGTATATCCGACCGCATCGTTAAGCACCTCGGTGACGCTCAGGGATAGCGACATATCTCCTGGGCGCCACGTCGTAGAGAATCTATCGGCGCGCGGTAGTCCCACGTCGTAGGAGAACGCGGCACCGAGCACGACGGGATCGAGTATCCTGGACGCTGACAGCGCCCCTCCTATGGTCCATCTCCCGTAACCGGGTGCCAGGAAGCCTTCCGCGCTCGCATAATCGCTCCATTGCCCCGTCGGAGCCGACGCGCGCAGCGATGCCGAGACGCGGGTATCGGCGATCCTGCCCGTCCATCCGGCAGACAGCTCAATATCGCCAAGGCCGGTCATGAAAAGCTTCTTGACGTCTTGGCCGATGATTAATCGACAAGATAGAGGGATATATAGAGAGGCGGTCCATTTCCTTGACAGTAGCGCGTCGATGGACGCGTAGGAGTCGACGAAGAAGTAATCGACGGCATCATATGCCTTATGTTTCATACCGCCGCCGAGTTCGAATCCTAGCTCCCAGCCGGTCTTACGCTCGACGCCTATACGCTGATGCTCGGACGACTGGGCGTTTACGGATATCGCGGCCAGCGATGATATAGAGACGAGCAGGAGTACCCCGATGCGTACTTTTACCATTGCCGCCCCGTGCGCGTAGCCGCCCTGGCGGCCGATTCATCAAGCCTGGACTGCCTTTTACCGGCCTTATCGATAGCCTCAGCAACAAGGGAGGCATTCAGCTCGAGCGACCTAGACGCCAGGGCCATGGCCGCCCCGGAGTATCGCGCCTCGAAAGCATCGCGGCTTAGAGACTCGAGCCCGCGCGCGGGATCTACGGTAACTGCGCGCCCGTCCTTGAAGCCGAGCAGCAGCGCGAAGTGCTTATCGGGCTCGGCGTAGTGCACCACGAGCGGCGCGTAGCCCTTGGCGACGAGGCCTTCCAGCCCGTTCCAATCCAGCCTGAACGCCCTCGCGGCTACGTCGCGAACCATGAAAGCCCTAGCCATATCGGCTAGGCTGACCGTATAGTCGCCGACTACAAGCTTCTCGCCTACAGTCGACTCCAGTAGCTCCGCCTCGTCAGTCGGTACGCCCCAGTAGCGGTCCAAGGCCGTGGCTACGACGCTCATGCCGCAGGAGGTATCGAAGCCCTGCTCCATCGTATACTGGAAACGGAGGGACTCTTTACTGGATAAATAGTCTAATAAAGCAATAACAATGTTAATCAGACCACCTCTTCTATTTAATCTGACACATATTTCTTCACCATTAATAAGCCTACATAATAATAAATACTTTCTATAAATTATTTACTAAATTTTGATATTGAAACTAACAAGTTGCCGCAACCATCTATCTCTAAATCTTACAGTCTAAACAGTACTCGTCATTAGTGCGCCAAGAGACATCAAAAAAGTATTTATACAATAATGAAAAATAGTATTAATGAATATATTTCCATTTTTACGTTTTATGAATAATGAAAATATACAAAACAATAACACGATGAAATAATTAGTTAATCTAGAAATCCCATATCTAGGTATATGAACAAGAGTAAATATTATAACACCAATAGCTGCTGCCACATTTTCACTATATAAATATATCAAGACATCATCTAAGTAGTATCGAAAAAAAAGTTCCTCTAAAAATGCAAGGACCAGAATTCCTATTGTGCAAAAATATGATCCGATCAATATAAACAAAACAGCATCGATAGTAACTATTATTAATATTAAAATATAATATCCATAGACCCGTAAAGTCGTCACTCTTCTTACACAATAAATACATACAGAAAGGCCAACCATACCTAGGAGAGATAAAGGGGTTTCATAATAATACTTAACAATAAACTGAGTCGAGATTGCTAGAATAAACAGAATAATAGGCATCATATTGCTTCTTGGGCTGGGTAGTAAAACTACCCAGCAAATCTGATAACGGTTTTACCTATCTCTCCCTCTACCAGCTAATCTTTTCACATCAGCATCAGCATCTACACTCTTCTGTACTGCTTTGAAATATCTCTCCTCAGTACCATTGGGGCCTCCCGAGAGTCGCCATGCAAGGGGGACAGCATCGCAAACATCAGTTGCAATCCCATATAATTTCGCCTCTCCTTGATAACGATTATAATCCTTTTGTCGCATTCGCAGTGCAGCTTTTCTCCCTGCTTCAGTCTCACCATAGTCTCCGGGATGCTGCCCTCCATCCACCTCTTCCATCTCCGCCTGGCTCAGCACCACGGCGTCGACATCTAAGAACAGCGCGTCGTCCTGGACGGCTACGGCCTCGTCGGCCATCGCGTAGGCTCCGGCGACCGCCAGTATCGCCAGGAGGATTCCGATCTTCTTCATGCATAGCTCCATTTAGTAACGGTTTTATCTTGCCGTCCCGCCGGGCCCGGATGAGCGGAAGACGCCATTG
>CAZNNA010000001.1:0-50005 GCA_964573825.1 uncultured Treponemataceae bacterium | reverse complement strand
CCCCCCCCCCCTCCCGTTTTAGTCAATGCCCATAGCGGAACTAGTCTGTAGACATTCGTCTAGAGGCTCCTTCGTCAATTTGTTTCCATTCGCCGCATGGTCTTCGCGATACAAAAAGAAAGCGGCATTGACAGTCACCTTTATAAATATGAAATAGCCTTCCATTTTTTAATGTAATTAGCCATACTAGAGCCCATGGCAAGCACCAAGCTCACTAAGATCGTAGCGACGATCTCGGACGCCAACTGCGGCGTGGAATTCCTTACGGCTATGCGGGACGCCGGCATGGACGTCGTCAGGCTCAACACCGCCCACCAGAGCCCGGAGGGCTCCGCCAAGGTCATAGCCAACGTACGGGCCGTATCGGCGACCATGGGCGTGCTCGTCGATACCAAGGGCCCGGAGGTCCGCGTGCGCGGCCTCGAGGAGCCGCTGCAGCTCAAGGCGGGCGAGACCGTCACCATCCCCAAGGTCGACGACGTACGCAAGGGCTTCCGCGTGTCCTACCCCGGCTTCATAGACGAGGTACCGGTCGGCTCTCGCATCCTGATAGACGACGGCGCCATAGAGCTGGCGGTCAAGAACGCCGCCCCGGGCATGCTGCTCTGCGAGGCCATGAACGACGGGCTCCTCAAGGACAGGAAGAGCGTCAACGTGCCCGGCGTGCCCCTGGCCGTCCCCGCCCTGTCGGACAAGGACCGGGAGTACCTCAAGTTCGTCGCGGAGCACGAGGTGGACTTCGTGGCCCACTCCTTCGTGCGCAACAAGGAGGACGTGCTCGAGGTCAGGCGCATCCTGGACGGCTACGGGAGCCGGGCCAGGATCATAGCCAAGATAGAGAACGTCCAGGGCGTCACCAACCTGCCGGAGATCCTGGATCACGCCGACGGCATCATGGTGGCCCGAGGAGACCTGGGCGTGGAGATACCCTTCGAGCGCCTCCCGGGCATCCAGAAGTCCATCATCGCCGCCTGCGTCAAGAAGGGTAAGCCCGTCATCACCGCCACCCAGATGCTCCACACGATGATAGAGAACCCGCGCCCCACCCGGGCGGAGGTATCGGACGTGGCCAACGCCGTCTTCGACGGCACCGACGCCCTCATGCTCTCGGGCGAGACGGCCTTCGGTAAGTACCCCCTGGAGGCGGTACGGGCCATGGCCCGCATAGCGGCGCAGGCCGAGAGCCAGAAGCCTAGGAGCGAGTCCGCCGAGGGCGACGCCACGCGCAACCGCGTCCGCGACTACCTTGCCAGGAGCGTGGCCATGGCGGCCCTGAGGCTGCCACTCAAGGCCATCATCGCCGACACCGAGACCGGGCGCATAGCCCGCCTCATCTCCAGCTACCGGAGCCACGTGCCCATCTACGCCTTCAGCCCCCAGGCCGCCACCGTTCGATCGCTCAGCCTGAGCTACGGCGTGGTCTCGGAGCGCTCGGACGCGCCCAACACCACCGAGCAACTGGTCTCGCGCTCCCTGGAGCGACTCGTGGAGCGCGGGGCCGTGGAGGCTGAGGACCTCGTCGCCGTCATAGGCGGCACGCCCGGCCAGAGCGACACGACCAACTTCGTGGAGATTAATACCGCGGCGTCCTGCCTCAGGCCGGCTCGCTAGGCCAACGCTACGGCATGGCCTCCTCGGTCTCTGGCCGGAACCGCGCTTCAGGCTCGGGCCCTGGCCTGCCGACAATGATAGGGGGGCGGTCCGCGCCCCGGGAGGCCGGCCATGGGCGAGCGAGCGATGTACACGAACGAAACGACGAAGGGTCGAAGGCCCTCGACTACCCGTATCGCCCGGGCCGCGCTCGTCGCCCTGGGCCTAGCCCTGGCGATCCCCGCCCTGGCGATCCCCGCCCTGGCGCAGACCCCGACGGTGCCGGCGACGACGGGCACGGCACCATCGACGGCGGCGACTACGTTCCGCTTCGCCTACCGTACCGGCGACAAGTACCGCGTCGTCTCCACGGTCGACGAGGACGTCTACATCAACCGGCGCTTCTCCCACGCCGCCCGCATCGTCAACCGCATAGCCTTCGAGGTGGCCGACGGCCGGGCGGACGGCGCGTCCCTCCTCCGAGGCGACTTCTCCACGAGCGTCCGTTACGAGGGCGGCTTCGCCTACGTGGCCGATAAGATCTACCGCTCCGAGTACTGGCAGCGCCCGGACGGGCGCTACGAGATAGGCCCCGAATTCTACATGCCCACCGTCCGCCACGTCCCGACCTTTCCCGCCCGGGCGCTGTCGCCCGGCGACACCTGGAACGCGCCGGGCGAGGAGCGGCACGACTTCCGCGACGACTTCGGCATAGCCGAGCCCTACGTCATACCGATAGACGTCCGCTACGCCTACGAAGGACCGGGCGAGTTCGGGGGAACGCCCTGCCTGCGCGTCCGGGCGGCCTACACGGTGTTCCATAGGCCGTCTCGGCCGGCCTCCTGGACGGCCGCCTACCCCACGCAGATAGCCGGCTACTCCGACCAGCTCCTCTACTGGGATCCCGTCCGCGGCGGCCTTACCGGCTACGAGGAGCGCTTCAGGTTCGTCTTCGACCTATCGGACGGCCGCGCGGTGGAGTACCGGGGAGTAGCCGGCTCCAAGGTCGTGGAGGCCGAGCTCATGGACCGGCCGGGACTCGAGAAGGAGGTCCGCGAGGCGGTCTCAGGCCTCAAGGACGTCAGCGTCAAGAGCGACGAGCGGGGCGTGACCATCAGCCTGGACCGCATCCAGTTCGAGGCCGACTCGGCGGTACTCCTCCCGGGCGAGCTAGCCAAGGTCGAGCGCGTGGCCGCCGTCCTCAAGGGCATAGCCGGCCGCGACATCATCGTGAGCGGCCACACGGCACTCGCCGGTACCGCGGCCGCCCGCAAGCAGCTGTCCGAGCAGCGGGCCCGCGCCGTGGCGGAGGCCCTGATACGCCTGGGCGCCCGGCCGGCCGAGGCCATCACCGTCATAGGCTACGGCGCCGACAAGCCCGTCGCCGGTAACGCCACCGAGGACGAGCGAGCCCGCAACCGGCGGGTGGAGATAACGATACTGGAGAACTGACGGGGCGGGCCTCCTCGGCAGTACGACCGTGGACGCCTAAGCCGTAGGCGCCGCGAGCCGAGGGGCCTAGCCCGAAACCGTCAGCCGCCCTATCCGATCCACCCAGCGCGATAAGAACTCGTCTTGCTTTGCAGTAGGCAGGAACGAGGCCCGACAGAGGCTTTCCACCTCCGGCCACGCTCGAAGCAAGCGCCTTACGATGTTACCCGACACCTTGGGCGCGACTCCGAGCCTATCGGCGAGCGACAACCAGTCATCATGCGTAAGGCGCGACTTCTTCCCGTTAAGGGTCAGGGCAAGCTCTTCCTTGTCTTCCGGAAGTACCAGCGCCGTGGATACCAGGTCATAGGCCGGCGTCAGTTGCCATCGCCCCGGCGACGGGCAAAACAATGAGAAATTCTTAAGGTGCATATCGGCGTTGCCCATGAGCCAGGATAGAAGGTTCAGCTCCAAGAACCGCGCCGCGTCTAGCCCCGCTTGGTTGGAATACCGAAGCACCCTCGCGGCCGCCTCAAGGCTCCCTTT
The DNA here is from genome assembly GCA_964573825.1 of uncultured Treponemataceae bacterium. Lineage (GTDB taxonomy): Bacteria > Spirochaetota > Spirochaetia > Treponematales > UBA12059 > SZUA-370. The sequence continues at coordinate 46,438 of CAZNNA010000001.1, read as the reverse complement.
ATACTTATCCGCCGCCGGGCGCTGGCTCAGTTGGCAGAAATCTTCCTGGGGCACCTTAGTCCCGCCCTCCGGTCGATCGAAACGCCGGGATAGGTATGCCAACGTGCCATCGGCGAGGCGCGCGAGCCCGTGGACTGCCGTGGGGTATCCTAGCCTTGCCGATACCTCCATGCAGAACGCTTCGTTTTCCGGTAGCTGGGGATACTCATCAACCTGAGGCTTCAGGATGAATCGACCGCCTAAGGCCCGTAGGGTCATCCTGCGGCTTTCTCTTGGGCGCCAATCTACGGAAAGCTTCCTCTGGACGCCGGGTACCGTCCCGGACTGTCGAAGCAGGCTCAGGCCGGCATCGGTCAAGGCCTTCATGTCCAGCTCTATGCTAGGCGCCGTCGTTGAATCGAAGAGTCTCTTGGCGCAACGCCTATGGTACTCTCCCGAGTCGTTCGGACCCAGCGGCGCGAAGCAGGCCAGGCATCTAGCCATTCCCGGACGCCTCGCTCGTATGGGGCTCCACCCCGACCGCCCCAATCGCGTCCCGGCAGAAGGCCGCCAGGAGCCCGAAGCGATCTCGGGGATCTAGCTTCCAGTTACGGAGTCCCAGCTCCAACATCCACCCTTCCGGAATGAGCCCGTCGAAGAACGCGAATAACGTTCGAGATTCCCACGGCTCCGTACGTACGGGCAGGGAAAGGCTAACCGGATCCTGACCCTCGGCCACCCAGTCAGGGTTATAGGTAAAGCGATACCCTTCGTCGGTCTCTTCTAGCAGTCCCGCGTCCTTATCCTGGTAGTATACCCGGAGGCTACGCACTAGGGTTATCCATCCGTACGGGTCCCGTACGGTAGCCAAAAAGCCGCAGGACCTGGTCAACCTTGTCCAATCGCAGGGTGGTCTTGCCTTGCTCGAGATCCCGAACGAACCGAAGTCCGACGCCCGCGTTTAAGGCTAGATCCTCCTGAGTCATTCCGGTCCGTTTTCGCTCCTGCTTGATCAGGACTGATAAGGGACTCATCGCCGCTTTCATTCAATTACAATATACCATTTCGGGTATAATCACAAGTTTATAATGTGTTTTATATCATTTCGGGTATACTAACAGAATCGCAATAGCACTTATACCCTTTCAGGTATAGTATTTTTCTCGAGAACCAAGGATGAACGCTACGCCTACCCGGGCATACAGCTCGTAGCCGATCTTTCATTAGATACTGATCACGACGGGCTCGTCGTGCGTAAGGCGATGGACTGGCTAAGGGGCCTGGAAATCTAAACAAGACGCGGTACATCCAGCGGCATTCTGGAGTTAACCCTTGACCCGGCTTCGGTCGCCGAAGTAATATGAGTATATGCGTACCACCATCGATATTTCAGACATATTGATGCGCGATCTTCAAGAACGCGCGGCTCGGGACGCTACGACCCTGAAGGAAGAGGTCAATCGTGCTCTTGAACGAGGCCTGGGGCGGGTAGCGGTCGGTCGCGCCCAATGGAGACCTGTTTCCTATCGCATGGGGACTCCATCGGATGATCTTGAAAAGGCCTGGTCAGTCGCGGAGCGCCTGGAGGCCGAGGCGGCGATAGCTAAGCGAGAGCTCCGCAAGTGATTATCCCTGACCTGAGCGTCCTCTTATATGCCATCGACTCGGACTCGGCGCGTCATGAGCAGGCCGCGACGTGGCTCCAGAAGACCGTTAACGAGGGAACCGAGGAGATCGGACTACCATGGGCCGTGATACTCGGATTCCTCCGGCTCGCCACCTCGCAACGAGTCTTTCCGCGGCCCTTGACGGTTGATCAAGCCCTGGACTGGATCCGTGACCTGGCAGCCCAGCCGTCGGTCCGTATCCTTAATCCCGGCACGGCCCACCTCGGGATTCTGGGACATCTCTTACTCGCCTCGGGTACCGGGGGGAACCTTACCACGGACGCCCACCTAGCAACCCTCTGCCTGGAACAGGACGCGACGATCGCCACGGGAGACCGTGATTTCCTGCGCTTCCCGGGGCTGCGGGTCGAGATCCTCTTCTAGCTTCATCAAGGTTGTAAGAAACACTGCCCTTGACATCCCCTCGTCCTCCTTAGTATACCTTACTTATGTTCACTTGTTCATATGTTCATTACTTCACTGGAGGATACCATGACATCCGAGGATAGGGCGGAGCGCTGCTCCTGCGCCTCAGTACATACGGTCCCGGTCGAGGCGGCGCGGGCCGCCGAGCGGCCCGTGTCCGAGCTCCTTGACCTTGCCGAGCTCTTCAAGGTCCTCGGCGACCCGAGCCGACTGCGCATCCTGAACGCGCTGGAGGCCGCCGAGCTCTGCGTCTGCGACCTGTCCGAGGCGCTGGACATGAGCCAGTCGGCCATAAGCCACCAGCTGGCCACGCTCCGGGCGGCCAAGCTCGTTCGCTCGCGGCGCGACGGCAAGTCGGTCTTCTACGCCCTGGACGACGAGCACGTCAAGGCCATCGTCGATATTGCCGCATCGCACCTGGCCGAGAGGAGGGCCTAGCCATGGAACGCTCGCACGACCACGGCCACGCTCATACCCATGATCATACCCATGATCGTCGCCACGACCGGTGCCACGGTCATACCCACGATCGCGGCCAAGCCCATGATCACGCTCGCCAGGAAGAGGCCTGCTGCGCCTCCTGCGCCGCCCACGAGCGCGCCCGGGCCGAGGCCTTCTCGGCATCCCCGGGCGTAGCCTCGGACGAGGGCTCGTACATAAGCAAGGAGCAACGCAAGGAGTTCCTCCTGCTCGGCGCGGCCGCGGCCATAGCCATAGGAGGCTACGCGCTATCGGGAGGCGCCGAGCACTGGGGAGAGGCCTTGGGCACCTGGCGCGGCCTTGCCTCGCTGGCGGCCTTCGCCGCCGCCTACCTCCTGGCCGGTCGCGACGTCCTCCTTACGGCCGCTCGCAATATCGCCAAGGGTCGAGTCTTCGACGAGCTCTTCCTCATGGCCTTCGCCTCCCTCGGCGCCTTCGCCATAGGCGCCATGGAGGAGGCCATAGGCGTCATGATCTTCTATAAGGTAGGCGAGACGCTCCAGGAGGCGGCCGCGGCTAAGAGCCGCCGCTCCATACGCTCCCTCGTGGCCATGCGACCCGACAAGGCCCGCGTACGGCGCGGCGACGACTGGATCGACTGCCGGCCGGAAGACGTCCTCCCCGGGGACCTCGTCCTCGTTCGCCCAGGCGAGCGCGTGCCGGTTGACGGAGAAGTCGTCGAGGGCGCGGGGTCGTTCGACACCTCGTCCATGACGGGCGAGAGCGTCCCGCGCCCGGCCCTGCCCGGGACGGAGGCCCTCTCAGGCTTCATAGCCGTCGACGCCGCCCTCACCATTCGGGCCGAGCGCCCGGCCTCGGAGTCCTCCGCCGCCAAGGTGATAGCGCTCGTGGAGCACGCGACCAAGGCCAAGGCCCGCACCGAGCTCTTCATAACGCGCTTCGCCCGCTGGTATACCCCGGCCGTGGTGATGGGCGCCGTCCTCCTGGCAGTCCTACCGCCCCTACTCGTGCCCGGCGAGCGCCTGGCGGACTGGGCCTACCGCGCCCTGGTCATGCTGGTCATATCCTGCCCCTGCGCCTTCGTCATCAGCGTTCCACTGGGCTACTTCGGCGGCCTCGGCGGGGCCGCCAGGCGCGGCATACTCGTCAAGGGCGCCTCGGTGCTCGACGCCCTGGCGGACGCCAAGACCGTAGTCTTCGATAAGACCGGTACCCTGACCGACGGTAGCTTCAGCGTCAAGGAGCTCGTACCGGCCGAGGGCTTCGACGAGGAGAGCCTCCTCGCCGGCGCCGTGGCCGCGGAGACCCACTCCAACCATCCGCTGGCCGACGCCATCCGCGCGGCCTGGGCCGAGACGGGCAAGGCGGCGCCGGACTGCGACGCCGGCTCCTACGCCGAGCTGCCCGGCCACGGCGCCGTCGCTACCGTCGCCGGTCGGGAGGTACTGGCGGGCGGCGACAGGCTCCTGCACCTAAAGGGCGTGCCGCACGACTGCCGCCCGGCTACCGGCACGGAGATCCACGTGGCCGTGGCCGGCCGCTACGCCGGCCGCATCGAGCTGGGCGACGGCCTCAAGGCCGGCGGCCGCGACGCCCTCGAGCGGCTCAGGGCCCTGGGCGTGCGCCGCGTGGCCATGCTGACGGGCGATTCGGCCGCCTCCGCGAGCCGCGTCGCCGGCGAGGCCGGCATAACGGAACTGCACCACGGCCTATTGCCGGAAGGCAAGCTCGAGCGGCTCGAGGCCATGCTCGGCGAGGAGAGGGGTCGCGGCTCCGTGGTCTTCGTGGGCGACGGCGTCAACGACGCCCCGGTCCTGGCCCGCGCGGACGCCGGCATTGCCATGGGCTCGGGCTCGGACGCGGCCGTCGAGAGCGCCGACGTGGTCCTCATAGGCGGCGACCCGGGCAAGGTTGCCGAGGCCATAGAGCGAGCCAAGCGTACGAGGCGCATCGTCGCCCAGAACATCGTCCTTGCGCTCGGCATCAAGGTCGCCTTCCTGGGGCTCGGCGCCCTGGGCCTGGCCGCCATGTGGGAGGCGGTCATAGCCGACGTCGGCGTAGCCCTGCTCGCCGTGCTCAACGCGTCGCGAGCGCTCAAGTAAGGCCATGGAAAGCCGGGACGCCTACCACCGGAGCGCCTCGGCTAGTGCGTCGTCGATAACCCCGCCGTCGCCGTGTCCCGGTGTTGCTATGCTCGCGCCATCGCCTATAGTTAAGGCGTGAGCATACGACTGAAGATAGTACTCGTCGTCCTACCCATACTCGTCGTGGCCGTCGTGCTTTCGGGCATGGCGAGCCGCGCGGCCGCCTCGCGGGCCATCACCCGCATAGCCACGGAGTTCCTGTCGTTCAAGGCCTCCGAGCTCGAGAAGTACGCCGAGAGCCAGTGGAACCTGCTCGTTGAGAACGGGGTGGCGGACAAGCCGGACATGGTCGCCGCCGCCCAGGCGGGCGTAGAGTCCTTCGCCCGGGCGATAGCCGGCAGCCCCACGGAGCTGATCGTCGCCGTCCGGCCTGACGGAAGCCTGGCCATGCGGACCTCGTCGGCCGAGGCGAGCGAGCCCGAGGCCCGGGCGCTCGCGGCGGCGCACGCGGCCGGGGCTCGCGGCTTCTCCAGCCTGCGCCTCGGCGGCAAGGATCGCGTCATCTCCGGCTTTCCCTTCGGGCCCTTCGGCTGGTACGTCATAGTCTCCGAGGAGCGGGGCGCCTTCTACGGCGACGTAGAGGCCATGGCCCGCGTCACCGCCTACATCCTGGCCGCATCGCTCGCGGCGGCGGCGGCCCTGGTCCTGTTCTTCGTGCGCTACATGACCAGGCCCCTCGCGTCGATGGTCGTCGCCATGAGGCACATAATCGATTCGGGAGACCTGTCGGAGCGCGTCGAGGTCGTCTTCCCCGACGAGATCGGGCGCCTGTCGCACACCTTCAACCTGATGCTCGAGGAGCTGCAGAAGGCCTACGACCAGATCAAGAAGTACGCCTTCGACGCGGTGCTCGCGCAGAAGAAGGAAGAGAAGATACGCCACATCTTCCAGAAGTACGTACCCCAGGAGCTCATCGACCGCTTCTTCCAGAACCCCGAGGCCATGCTCGTGGGAGAGAACCGCGAGCTGGCGATACTCTTCTCCGACATACGCTCCTTCACGACCATATCGGAGTCCATGCGGCCGGACGACCTCGTGAGCTCGCTCAACCGCTACTTCTCCATGATGGTGGACATCATCATGCGGCGCAACGGCGTCATCGATAAGTACATAGGCGACGCGATCATGGCCTTCTTCGGCGCCCCCGTACGGCATGACGACGACGCGGTCTCGTCGGTCCATGCGGCCCTGGAGATGACGGAGGCCCTAGACGAGTTCAACGGCCACCAGAGGGCCGCGGGCAAGCCGGAGTTCAAGATAGGAGTGGGCATAAACTACGGCGTAGTCACCGTGGGCAACATAGGCTGCGACAAGAAGATGGACTACACGGTCATAGGCGACACGGTCAACCTGGCCTCCCGGCTCGAGGGCCTCACCAAGCCCTACCACCAGCCGCTGATCTTCTCCGAGTTCCTTTACAGCCGCATTAAGGATTCCTTTCCGTGCCGCCTCCTCGACACCGTGGCGGTCAAGGGCAAGAAGAAGGGTGTCCGCATATACACCGCGCGACGCGAGCTAACGCCTCGCGAGCGGGCCGCCTGGGCCGACCACGAGGAGGCCATGGCCACCTTCTACGCGAGGCGCTTCCGCGAGGCGGGGATACTCTTCAGGAGCGTGGCCGACGAGCTCGGCCGCGACGACTTCGCCTCGGTCTCTATGGCGGCTCGCTGCGACGAGTACGCGCGCGTACCGCCGCCCGATGACTGGAACGGGGTGGAGGTCCTGCACGAGAAATGACGGCGACGACACGACGTACCGCCACGCTCCTAGCGTCTATCTTCCTGGCCGCGGGGGCCCTGCCCGGGGCTGGCGCGCAGGCGGCGGACTCGCCGGGCGAACGCCGCGTGGCCCTGGTCGCGCTCGCCGAGGGCGATGCCCTAGTCTACGCGGCGACGCTCGCCGACGCGACGGCCAGGGAGCTCGCGACGGAGGGCTTCGATACGCTCCGCCTAGCCCCGGCGTCCCTCCCGGCCATCGAGGCGGGAAGCGAGGAGAGGAGCGAGGCGGCGCGAGCCGCGAAGGCAGCCGCCGGCGCGAGCGCCGGATGGTCCGCGGTGATCCTATGCTCGGTGGAAGGACGCCGCCTGACCTGGCGCCTCTCGATCTACGATGCCCGGGACGCGGCCCTCGTCGCCGCGGATACGGGCTCGGCCTTCGCCGGGGCCAGCGCCGTGGCCGCGCTCGAGGCGTCCGCGAGGGCCGCGGCCCGGCGCGCGAACGCCGCGGCTAACCGCGGCCTCCCCGCCGGGCTCGTGGCGGAACCGCTGTCGTACGGCTCCGGGGACGAGGGCGCCGAGCTTCGCCTCGGCGATGAACGCGGGCCCGTCCTGGGCCGGGTCAAGGACGGACGCGTCGAGGCCGACTACCTACCCTTCGCGTCGGGCCGGTCCCTATCGCTCACCGTCACGAAACATGGTTACTGGCCGGTAACATTCGTCGCTCCAACCGAAGATCGCGAGAGAGCATTGCCTCGACTCATGCGAAAGTCCGGGCTCTCCCTAGGCCTCGGCACGAGCCCCAACCGACTAGCCGGGCTGGCGGGCGAGCTTCGCTACTACCCGCTACCGGACAGCCTCTTCGCCCGGCTGGGACTACAGGCCTGGCTGCGCGACGACGGGCTCGCCGGCTCGCCTCCGTCGCTGCACGCCGAAGGCCGCCTCGGCGCGGCCGCCTACCTCTTCCTGCCCCCGGGCTCGCGCCTCCGCGTCTCCGCGGGCCTTGGCCTGGCAGCCCTCGCGACCATGCTCGGCGCCGAGGCCTCGAGGCCAAACGCCTACCTGGACCTGTCGCTCGAGCTGCCATCCATTAGCATAGAATGGCATTGGCCCGGGTTCGCGGTATACCTGGAGCAGCGCCTCGGCTACTCGCTCGGCCTATCCGGAGGCCTCCTTGCCAGGGGCTGGTGGCGAACGGGCGCGGGACCCATGGCCCTGGCGATGGGAGTCATGCTCAAATGGCCGTGAGGCGACGCGCGCTCGGCGCCGAGCCAGGCGGCGCCAGGGTCGGCGGCGTACTAGCGGCCTTGCTCGCCGTCGCCTGCTCGCCCTGGTCCTGCTCCTTCTTCGAGGAAGACGTCTACCCCGGCTGGCTCGACTACGTCGCGGCCAAGGCGGACCTGCGTACGGCCGCGTCCGAAGCCGGCACAGGGTCGCTACGCGGCGTGGAGCGGATCGAGCTATTCTATTACGAGAACGCTTCCGGCACGGAATCGGCCCTGGCCTGCGCGCTGGTCTACGGCGATACGGGTACGGCCCTGATCGCCCTCGACGGAACCACGCTCGCGGCGAGTAAGACGTGGACGAGCCGTTCCATCCCGTCGCCCGAGCCGCTGGGACCGCCGCTCGGCGCCACGCTCGGCGGCTTCGTCTGCGGTACGCTGGCGTTCAACCCGAACGACCTCGAGGCCGGGCCCGCGTCGATCTCCGCTACGGTTCCTTCCGGGGAGGCGCGTATCATGGCCGATACGGCGGGGGCACGCAACTATTATATTCGAAATGTCGCGACGGGCGGCCTCAGGATAGCGGAGTACGACGCGAGCTACGGCTTCCTAGGCGACTCGCTCCGCCCGTTCGACGCCGCATCCTCTTCCTTCGCGCTCATCGACGCGGAAGCGACCGGCGGCCGCCTCCGGATACTCGTCGGCGGCTCTTCCGGCGCCTATGCCCTCGGCTACGCCGACCGGGCGACGCTCATCGCCTCGACGCCCCTCTTGGAGGATACGGCCGCCGAGAGGACAGGACCGTTCTGGCCGAGCGACGGCAAGGCCTGGCTGACGGCCGACGGGGTCGTGGCCTACCGTCGCGACGGTCGCTCCCGGCTCGAGCTCTACCCTTACGGCTATTCGCCGTCCGCTACCGCCGCCGCTGCCGTCTCTACCGTCGAGGCCCTGGAACTCGATACGGACGGCATCGACATACTCGGCTTCGAGCCTCGCGGCGACTACTGGTTCCTCTACGAGAGGCTATCGGGGCGACTCTACGCCCTCAGGACGTGGTGGCCATGAGGCGCTTTCGGAGACTCGGATGCAAGGCGATACCTACCCCGCTTGGCGCGCTGACGCTCGCGGGAGCATTACTCCTGGCTCTCCCCGGCGCCTGGGCCGACCCAGCCCGGCTACCATCGATCATGCTCCGCGTCGAGGGCTCGGGCCCGGCGGGAGACTCGGCCTGGCTCTCCGCGGCCCTCGCGCGGTCGCCGGCCCTGGGGGCGATCGCGCCGTACGAGGGCCCGGCCTCGGGCCTCGCCGAGGCCGCAGCCAGGGCCCGCTGCGAGCTCGTCGTAGAGGCGAGGACGGTACCGCTCGAATCGGGCGAGGCCAGGAGCGAGTGGCGCGTCGCCTCGGCAAGCCGCGGCCCGACGGCCGAGGGCGTCATCGAGGGACCGGCGCCTACCGATCGCGACGCGGCGACCTTCTGGTGGCTGCCCCTGGTCGCGGCGGCCGAGCGAGCCGCCGCGGGGCTCGGACCGGCCGACGCGCCCGTCCTCAGGATCGCGGGACCGCCGGGCGCGGTAGTCTCGTTCAGGCAGGACGACGCAGGCCCGGCCTGGCGATCGGTCGAGCTATCGGGCGAAGGCTCGGGGGAGCTAGCGGTAGAACCGCCGACCAGCCTCCGCTGGCGCGCCGTAGCCGAGGGACTGTACCCGGCCTCGGGCATCGCCGCCATACTGGGTAACGGGGAGACGCTCGCCGTGCCCGGGCGCCCCCTGCGCAGGCTAGCCATAGAGCTCGGGGCCGAGGCCCTGCAGTATCCCGACGCCTACGCGGCCTACGGCTTCCTCGACTCGTATCTTTGGCTCGGGGCGGGCCTCGGCCAGTACGCCCTGGGGCTCAGCCTTAAGGACGCGCGGTACGAGGCGCCGGACCCGCCGTTCCTCGCCTCGTCGCCCCTCTGCCTTCCGCGCCTCGTCGCCAGGGGCTACGCGCTCCCCGCCGACGCGACGCTACGCCCCTACCTCGGCCTCGCCGCGGCGCTCAGGGTCTACGCGCGCTCCGGAGCGTCGCCGATCGTCGAGCCGCTCGCGCCGCTCGTCGTTACGGCCTACCTGGGAGCGGAGTGGAGCTTCGCGGACGGCATAGCCGCCTTCCTCGAACTGGGTACCGCCTACTACCCGCTCTCCGACGGCCTCGCCTTGGCCTCGAGCAGGAACGCGAGGGACGAGGGTTACGGCTTCCGGGCCTACGGAGACGATTGGTTCATGGAATTCTCGCCGCTACGCGCGGGAGTAAGGGTATACGCATGGTAGCTAGCTTACCGGAGCGAGCGGGGATGCCCCGCGCCAATCCAATGCTCCGCGCCTCGCCGGCGTTCCTGGCGCTTCTCCTCTCCTCCTGCTGGAGCCCGGCCTTCGACTCGGGGCTGGCCGACGCGGCCTCGGCCGCTCGAGGCATGGCGGGCGTGGCCGACCTACGGGTGGAAGGCATCAAGGAGCGTTCCGCGACGCAGGGGCTATTCCTCCCGCGCAGGGCCGCCGCCCCGCTCGACGGCATCTGGTTCCAGGGATACGGGGATACGAGCAATACCTATAATCTCATAACTCCATACTACATCGCGAACGGACAAGCGAGCGAGTGGCTCTCCGTCCCGGCTTCTCCCTTCGGCTCCGTTCCCGACCGTCCCCTCGTCGCCCTCTCGCCGGCCACCGCTCAGGGGGGCCCGCTCGAGGCGGCCGGCCTCACCGGCAAGGAAGCCTGGTGGGCCACCGGGCGCCTCTATGAACCGAGCGATGCGCCGCGAACCGTCAGGCTCGATACGGCGATAGGGGACTCCATCGGCGAGGCCCTCCTCCTCGGCGTAGGCTTCAGGGCCGCGAGCCGGGGCCTCGACGAGCTGACGGTCATCCATAGGGATAACGCGAGCGGGACCTGGCGCCTCGCGGCCTTCAGCTATAGCTCCGGCCTCCCGGCCATGATCCTCGCTAGTCACCTCGAGCCCCCCCCGGAGGCCCTGGCCGAACCCTTCGGGGCGCCCGGCTACGCCGCGAGGATAGGCGGAACCGCCTACCTTTCCCTCCGGCGTAAGGACGGCTCAGTCGCTACCTACCGCTGGCCCGCCGGCCCGGCGGCGGTTCCCGAGAGGCTCCCGGGCATAGCCTATCCGCTATCCGCCGCCTTGAGCGACGGTACGCTCCTGGCTCGCGACGGGTCCTTCCTCCGCGCCTTCGGACCCGACGGCGAGGCGCGCTACTCGCTCCGCCTCGGCTCGCTCCGGCTGGCCCACGAGCGCTGGGACGAGGCCTCGGCCTCCTTCGTCGCCGCCTTCGTAGGGCAATCCTTCGCGCCTACGAGCGGAGGGCAAGGTACGCTCAGGCTCCAGGTCTTCGAGAAACCGACGAAGGAACTAGCGGCGCTGGCCGATAGCCTAGACTAGCTACCCGAGAACCGAGCCTAGCCGCCGGGCCTCAGCGAGCGAAGGCCGCGCGCACGCTCGAGAGGAATTCAGTCATGGCCTCGTCGCCCTCGTAGCGGGTAGCCAAGTCCGTAAGGTAGCGCCCGAGGGCGGCCGGGTCCCGTATGCGAGCGGCGCCGTCCACGACGTCGGCGGCGTTGAAGAGCACCTCTCCGGCTCCGGCCGACTGGAAGGCGTCCAGGTAGCGGGCTATCCTATCGCGGAAACCGGGCATGGCGGCCTCGACCTCGGGCGACGACAGGAAACCGTCGAGGCGGCGCCTGGCCTCTACGAGGGACGACGAGCCCCCGGCGCCTCGCAGCTCGTCGTCCGCGACGGCGTAGGCCCGGTACCCGGACTCGACGGCCTGGTAGCGTGCGCGGGCGCGGGCCAGCTCCGCCTCGAGCCCGGCCGCGCGCTCCTTGAGGGAGGCTATCTCGGTAGCCGGCTCGGCGGCTAGCTCGGGAGGAAGCGTGGCGGCGGTTCCCGCCGCGGGAGCGGCCTTACCGGCGGCAAGGGCCGCGTCGCGTTCCTTGAAGGCGACGTCCCTCTCGCCGAGGGCCGCGTCCCGCTCGGCCCTCATCGCGGCCGACTCGGCCTGGGCCCGGGCTAGGCCGCCTAGGGCCTCGTCGCGCTCTCGCCCGCTCGCGTCCCGCGAGGCGAGGGCGGCGTCGCGTTCCGCGGCCCGGGCATCCCGTTCCGAGCGAGCGGACAGGGCTGCCGCCCCGGACTCGGCGGCCCGTGCCTCGGCGGCCGCCAGCGAGGCGCGCACGACGGAGAGCTCGCCCTCGAGCTCGGCGACGCGGGCCTCCCGCGCCTTGGCGGCGGCTACCAGCCCCTGTGCCTCGAGCCTGGCCGACTCCAGGGTCGCCGTCTCGACGGAGAGGCGGCCCTTCCAGGCCGCTTCCAGGAAAGTGGAAGCCTCGGTCAGCTCGGCCGTGGAGCGGAGGGCGTTACGGTACGCGGCCTCCGCGTCGGCGGGCCGGCCGGCGGCCAGCGCGGCGCGGGCGCGCTCGGCCTCCGCCCGGATCGCGGCGACGGCTTCGAGGGCCGCCGTCAGGCGCCCGGCGTCGGCGGAGGACTTGGCCCGCTCCGAGGCCACGGCCTTCTCCAGGAGGTCGGCGGCCAGGAGGTCGAGCTCCCTTCGCCGCGACAGCGACGGTATGGCGGCGACGCGGGGATCGGCCAGGCTCGTCCTGAGCGCGGCGAGCGCCGCGGAGGCGTCGTCGACTCGACCGTCCCGGAGCGCCTGCCTCGCCGTCGCGTACAGCCCGAGCAGCCTGTCCTCCTCCGCCTTGTCGCGCCTAGCCTCCTCGCCTAAGCGCGCCAATTCGGCCTGGGCGTCCTTGAGCGTCGCGGCGACCCGGGCGCGCTCAGCCTCGAGCGCCGCGCCCTGTTCGTCGAGCCGGGAGCGTAGCTCGAGCTCGCGCCGGCGGGACTCGTCCTGTATGCGCTGGCGCTCGGCGGTTATGGAACCGAGGCTAGCGGAGAACTCGGCCTTGGCCTTGTCCAGGCTGGCCTGGAGGGCCGCACGCTCGGCCTCGGCCTTCCTGGAGAATTCGTCTAGCCGGCTACGGAATTCCTCGGTCTTCTTGCGCTCGAAGTCGCGCAGGCGTTCCTGGATGGCCTCCTCGGAGAGCCCCTGCTCGCGCAGGCGGGCGCGCTCCCGCTCCAGTTCCTCGGCCAGGGCGGCCTTGAGCTCGGCCTCCTTGGCCTTGACCCTATCCTCGACGCTCGAGGCGAGCCTGGCTCGCTCGGCGTCCAGCTCGGCCATGCGACCCTGTATGGAGGCTATCTCCCTGTCCTTCTCCTGGAGCCGTCCCTCGGCCTCGCGCTTGATCTCCTTGAGGAGCTGCCCCTCGGCGCTGCTCAGGGCGGAGGCCGCCGTGCCGGAGGAGGCCTCCGCCGGGGAGAAGACGCGCCCCAGGGCGAACAGCCCGAGGGCCAGCAGGGCCAGGCCAGCAAGGTTGACGACGATAGGCAGGCCGAAGCCTCGGCGGCGCGGCCTGACCTTCCAGCTATCCGGGCCCGGTATGATGCGAGCCTTCTTGGCGACCTCGTCGATGTGGAGGAGAATCTCGTCGCGGTCTTCCCTGGATATGCCTTCGGCCGGACCGAAGGCCCCGAGCTCGGACCCGGCCGCCTTACGCAGCTCTCCCGCCCTTCGCAATAGGCTCCTCATGGCCTCTCCCCGAGAGCGCCGGCTCAGCTATCGCCCTAGGCGCCCCTATACAGTATATAGCCTCGATGATCCCGGCGCGACGGCTTAGGCGAAAAAACAGAGGACGGGCGCTCAGGATCGAGGCGGAACGGAGCACCTTGACCCTAGCGGTCGAGGCGGCTAGGCTCCCCGCATGAGAAAGACAATAGTCGTAGTAGACGGGATGGGCGGCGGGCTCGGCTCCCAGCTCGTGGCCAAGGCCCGCGAGGCCCTCGGCGACGCGGTGGAAATCATAGCCTTGGCCACGAATTCCACAGCCGCCGAGCGCATGCTCCGGTCGGGAGCCGATCGTGCGGCTTCCGGCGAGAATGCCATACGAGTCTCCGCGAGCCTGGGCGACGTCGTCATGGGCCCTATCGGCATAGCCCTTCCGAACAGCATGCTCGGCGAGATCACGCCGGCCATAGCCGAGGCGGTCACGTCAGCCCGCGGCCGGCTCCTCCTCGTCCCGGTGCAGCAGTCCCACTTTACCCTCGTCGGCGTGGAGAAGGCGCCCATGGGCACCTTGATCATCCAGGCCGTCGAGGCGGCTGCGGCCTTACTCGCGCAAGGCGGCTAACGGTTCATCTCGGATGACACCCGTCGCGCCACGCCTTGCTCGGGGTCTATACGCGCGGCTATCACGGCGGGCACGGTGAAGGTCTTGCCACTCTCGGGGTCGGTATAGGGGCGAGGCTCGATCCGGCCCTTGACCCGGACGGTCGCCTCGGCCTCCGGTAGCGGGCCGGAGGAGAAGACGACGAAGCCGATGAAGTAGAGGTCGTCCTCGCAGCACCAGAGCAGGTCGCGCCCGAGGAGGAAGCCGCCCGGGCCTATCCCGTCCTCTCGTAGGACATAGCCGGAAAGCTCTATGTCGCGACCGTAGTAGGTATCGCGCCTATCGTAGAGCTCGTCGTAGGCGGCCGAGAAGGTCTCATCCGTAACGACTATGGTACCGCTCTCAGCGATGGCCCGCGGCCGGGGAACCTTGCGCAAGAAGGCTTCCGCAAGCTCGTCGCCTACCTGCGCGGGGCGCGCGGGCGCCTCGCCGCTCCTTTCCGCTGGACCGGTCCCGGGCCTCGAGAGCGCCAGCGCGGCGACGATGGCGAGGACCGCGAAGGCGGCGACGCCGGCGACCCCGGCGGCGGGTAGGCGTCTCATCGCGTCTCCCCGCCATCGGGATCCCCAGGCAACGCGCTCGGGCCGTCCGGGGAGCGTCCGTGAGGACCATCGAGATGGCGGCGCCTATAGGCATAGTAGCCTAGGCCTATCGAGCCGGTTATAGCCGCCGGCAAGAACAGTACGGCGTCGCCGACGCGAGGATAGAGAAGGCCGTTGACCAGCCCGCCCAGGAGGAAGCCGACCAGGATTCCCGATAGCAGCCGCAGCTTGCGCCCGGGGATGGGAATGCCGGCCAGGCGATTGCCGAGGAGTACGCCTAGATCGGTATAGACGCCCGTAAGGTGCGTCGTCCGTACGACGGCCCCGGAGTAGGTCGTGGCCATGGCGTTCTGGAGCCCGCTCGCCGCGGCGAGTAGCAGCTGGGCGGCGAAGGGGGCTCGCCCGACGAGGGCAAGGGCGACGAGTATGGCCGCGGACTCGATCATCAGGCTGACGCCGTAGCGACGGCCCAGCCGCAGGTGGTAATCGCGTATGATAAAGCCGCTCAGGACCGAGCCCGCGACAAAGGCCAGGATGAGCCCAAGGAAGCGCCCGGCTAGGCCGAGACGGCCGAGCGACAGGGCGAGCATCATGGACGAGGAGTTGCCTGACTGGTGGGTGACAGCCTGGTGCAGGGCGCTCTCGAGGGTAAAGACATTCATGGAGCCCGCGGCGAAGGCCAGGATAAAGGCGCCGAAGCCTACCCAGGCGGGCAATTTCTGAAGCATTCATCAACCTCCGGGACGCGGCAAGCATAGCCTCTTTGCGGGGCCTAGAGAAGGCCCGCGGCAAGGTTGAGCCTTTATCGGCTTCGTCCGCCCGCGAGCCAGGAGGACTCTGCGGCATGGTGGATCATGGCGTCGGGTCCCTTCATGGCCCTGCGGTAGGGACTACAGAAACGCGAGTACTCGCCGGGCGTCATGCCTCCCCAGCGCTTGAACGAGCGGCAGAAATGCGGTAGGTCGAAATATCCCAGGGAGAGGGCCAGGTCGCTCAGGTCGGGCTCGCCTAACAGGTAGAGGGCGCTCCGAGCCATGCCGCAGCGCCTGAGCGAGAGAAGCTCCCTCGGCGAGTACCCCGTCAGCCCGCGAGCCTTTCTTTCGAGGCTACGGCGCGAAAGGGGACAGTCGGTATCGGCGCAGGCCTCGCACGAGGGTGCCAGGCGCCCTTCGCGACGCGCGCAACCGAGGCCGGGGCCGTATCCCGCGCAGGCGCCACACCGATCCAGGAAACGCGCGAGGGGATCCGGCTCTCGAAGACGCGCCCTCGAGACCAGGGCCGCGTCGAGGAGAGACGCCAAGGCCGCCAGATCGGCCCCGCTCGCCGCGTCCCTGCCGGAACGCCCCGGAGAGGCCGATCGAGCGTCTAGGAGGCCCGCTAGCAAGGACTCGGCCCAAGGCGCGTGGAAATCGCTCAGGCCGATGACCTCGGCCGGGCTAAAGACGCCGAGCGCCGCGGCGCCGGCGGCCGTGAAGCGCGCGCCGACGTTGAGCGTGGCTCCCTCGAAGACCACGTCGATGCTCTGGCGCAGAGAGCCCAGGGCGGCAGCGCCGCAAGGGGCCCGGCCGCCGTCGAGCCGCCTGCATCCGCCTTCAAGCTGGAAGACGAGATAGGATCCAGCCTCGGGCATGAAGCGATCCAAGGCGAAGAGCTCGTCCTCCTCCGCCCGCTCGAAGACCCAGAGATAGCGTACATAGTCGGCGAGTCCCTTCGAAGGCGCGTACTCCCTATACCGCATCATCCTTCCTTAATCTGTCGCATTCGTACAATACAGGCTCGAGTATATATGATATTGATACTCATTATCAACATCTACCATCAGGGGCCGTCCGCCCCTCATCCCGAAAGGAGCTTCCCTTGAAATCCGAGAAGAACGGTTCGCCCCTGGGCTACCTCATCTCGCTCTCTCGCCAGGGCGGGTGGATGCTCGCGGCCACGGTCGTCGTGGCGGCCGCCTCCGGCATACTCTCCGTCCTGCCCTTCTACGCGCTGTATCGCCTGGTAGCCTTGATCCAAGGCGGAACGGCGGCCGCCTCCGAGCTGGCCCGGTGGGGCGTATTCATAGCCGGCGCGGGGCTCGCCTACCTCGTCGCCTTCATGGGCTCGATGGTGCTATCCCACCTGGCGGCCTTCAGCGTGCTCCGCGACATACGCTACTCGCTCGCCCGCAAGCTCCTCGAGCTGCCGCTCGGGTGGTTCACCAAGCGTACGAGCGGGGATACGCGCAAGCTCTTCACGGAAGACGTGGAGAAGATCGAGCTCTTCATAGCCCACCACATCCCGGACCTGATACGCGGAGTGGTCATGCCCTTGACCATACTCGGCTTCCTCTTCATGACCGACTGGAGGCTCGGGCTCACCTCGCTCGCGCCGCTCGTCCTGGCGCCCTTCTTCATGGCGATGGTCTTCCGGTCCTATAACGAGGACATGCCCAAGTACTACGCGCTCTTTGCCAAGATGAACGGCACGATCATCGAGTACATACGCGGCATGAGCGTCGTTCGAGCCTTCAACCGCACCGCCGAATCCTTCGGCAACTATAGGAATTCGGTGGACGAGTACTTCGCCATGTGGAAGACCTGGACGGTCAGGGCCCTCAAGATATACTCGGGCTTCAATACGGCCCTGGAATCTTCCGCCTTCTTCATCCTGGCGGTGGGCGGTCCGCTCTACCTGGCCGGCTCCCTCGAGTTTCCAGCCTTTCTCATAGCCCTGGTCCTGGGGCCCGCCTACGTCTCCTCGGTCAAGACCGTCTATTTCATGATGAGCCACATGAGCATGAACTTCCAGGGCGTGAAGCGCCTGCGCGAGGTGCTCGAGGCCGAGCCGCTCTCCGAACCCGAGCGGCCCGCCCTGCCTTCCGACGACAGGATCGCCTTCTCCGACGTCAGCTTCGCCTACGAGGAGGAAGACGCCGTCTCGGGCCTCTCCTTCGTGGCCGCCCCGGGTACCATCACGGCCTTCGTCGGGCCCTCCGGGGCGGGCAAGTCGACGGCGGCCCTCTTGGCCGCGCGCTTCTACGACCCGCGCGAGGGTAGCCTGCGCATTGGCGGGCTCGCCTATCCCGAGGTCGGCACCAAGGAACTCATGCGCCGCGTCTCGATATGCTTCCAGGAGTCGCAGCTCTTCAAGGGTACCATCGAGGACAACATTCGGATGGGCAACCGCTCGGCGAGCGCCGCCGACGTACGCCGAGCCGCCAGGGCCGCGCGGGCCCACGACTTCATCGAGGCCCTGCCTCGGGGCTACGCCACCGAGGTCTCGGGCGACAAGACCCTATCCGGGGGGCAGATCCAGCGCATAGCCATAGCCAGGGCCATGCTCAAGGACTCGCCGGTCGTCGTGCTGGACGAGGCGACGAGCTACGCCGACCCGGAGAACGAGCGGCTGATCCAGGAGGCCCTGAACGAGCTTCTCGCCGACAAGAGCGTCATCGTCGTGGCTCACCGGCTCAAGACCCTGAGGCGCGTCGACCGAATCCTGGTCTTCGAGGGCGGCAGGGTGGTAGAGGCCGGGACCTTCGACGAGCTGGAGGCCGCCGGAGGCACCTTCTCGCGGCTCTGGGCAGGAGCGAGCTCCGCCGTCGACTGGAACGTAGGAGCGGCCCGCGGCGAGCGACGCAAGACCCCGCGAACGCTCGTCGCCCACGGCGGCGCCGAGGCTCGGCCGGCCGCCAAGTAAACGATAGGAGACACCCATGCTATTCGAATCAACCATAGGCATGCTCGGCCCCGGCAAGCGGCCGCGCCTCGCCAAGGGCATAGCCTACAGCGTCGCGGACGGATTCCTATCCGCCCTGGTCGCGGGCATGCCCATGCTCGTCGTCTATCGCATCGCCGAGGGGCGCTTCGACCGGAGCGCCCTGATTATCACCCTCGGAGTCATGGGCGGAGCCCTTCTCCTTCGCTGGTTCGTCGGGGCCAAGGCGACCTACGAATGCCAGGTCAACGGAGCGGACTTCATACGTACGGCCAGGATGGAGGTCGGGGAGCGGCTACGCCGCGTACCGCTCGGTTTCTTTCAGCGCTTTAGGGCGGGCGACCTTACGAGCCGCCTCATGGCTAACCTGCAGGACGTGGAGGCGGTCATCACGCACCAGTTCCCCGACCTGGTGACGGCGGGCGTAGGCTCGTTGGCCCTATCGATTACCATCCTGGCGCTCGACTGGCGCATGGGACTGGCGGCCATCGCGGTCATACCGCTCGGGCTACCGCTCCTATCCCTCACGAAGCGACTCTTCGCCAAAACAGGCAAGCGTCGCTTCGAGGTCAACGGCACCATGAACGACGCCTTCGTGGAATTCCTCTCGGGCATCAGGACGCTCAAGGCCCACGACCTGGCCTTGGAGCGGCTCGAGACCCTCAAGGGCGCGATAGACGAGTCAAGGCGCGTGAGCTTCAGGCTCGAGGCCTCGATGGCTCCCATCATCGCGGGCTTCCAGGCCATGCTCGAGGTCGGGCTCGCCGTGGCCCTGGTCGTGGGCGTGAGGCTCCTGTCGGGAGGCTCGCTCTCGGGTGCCGACTTCATAGTATCGGCCCTGGTGGCCTTCAACCTCTACAAGCCGCTCAGGGCCATATCCCAGTTCCAGGCGGAATTCCGCAACTCTGAACAGGCCGCCAGGACGGTCAGCTCCATCATCGAGGAGCCGGCCCAGGACTGGGCCGAGGAGG
Source organism: uncultured Treponemataceae bacterium (assembly GCA_964573825.1). Taxonomy (GTDB): domain Bacteria; phylum Spirochaetota; class Spirochaetia; order Treponematales; family UBA12059; genus SZUA-370. The sequence continues at coordinate 27,364 of CAZNNA010000001.1, read as the reverse complement.
GCTTCGTCCCGAGGGACGCCTCGCTCGTCTTTGACGAGGTGAGTTTCTCCTACGACGGCGCGAGGCCGGCCCTGTCCGGCCTGTCCTTCTCCGTGCCCTCGGGTTCGGTCCTCGCCCTGGTCGGCGCCTCCGGCTCCGGCAAGACGACGGCCGCCAGCCTGGCCCTGCGCTTCTGGGACGCCCAAGGCGGCTCGATACGCTTCGGCGGACGAGACGTCTCCACGATCAAGCCCGAGGAGCTCCAGGCCAACATGAGCGTCGTATTCCAGGACGTCTACCTCTTCCACGACACGGTCCGCGCCAACATAGCCATAGGCCGCGAGGGCGCTACCGACGAGGAGATCGAGGCCGCAGCCCGAGACGCCAAGGCCGACGCCTTCATCCGTAGGCTACCCAACGGCTACGACACCGTGCTCGCAGAGGGAGGCGTGAGCCTCTCCGGCGGCGAGAAGCAGCGCCTGGCCATCGCGCGCTGCATCCTCAAGGACGCTCCCTTCGTGATACTCGACGAGGCGACGGCCTCCCTGGACCCGGAGAACGAGCGAGACATCCAGGAGGCCCTGGCGCGCCTCCTCGAGGGCCGTACCGTGCTCGTCATAGCCCACCGCCTCAGGACGGTCAAGACGGCCGACCTGATCGTGGTCCTGGACGAGGGGCGCGCCGTCGAACAGGGAACCCACGACGAGCTCCTGGCCAAGGGCGGCGCCTACGCCTCCATGTGGCGCAACCAGGAGGAGAGCGAGGGCTGGGCCCTCGAGCGCCGCGGGACTCCTGGCGACGCGATCCAGGCCGCACGCGGCAGGCGCTAGACACGATAAGGAGAGAGAACCATGGATACTGATACTCAACGACGCATGATCCTGGGAGACAGCCTCTGGAAGGTGGCCTGGCGGCTATCGCCGCCCGCCATCATCGCCATGCTACTCTACGGCTTCAACGGCGTCATGGACGCGGTCTTCGTCGGTCGCTACTGCGGAGAGTCGGCCTTGGCGGGCGTCAGCATAGCGGGCAACCTGACCAGCTTCGCCATGGGCTTCGGAGCCCTCGTCGGCGTAGGGGCGGGCTCGGTGCTCTCGATAGCGATAGGGGCGAGAGACAAGCGGACGCAGGAGCGGGTCATAGCCAACCTGAACGGCCTATCGCTGGCCATCTCGGCCGGAGCGATAGCCGTACTCCTCCTCATCGCCGAGCCCTTCCTCGGGCTCATGGGCGCCTCGGGAGAGGTGCTCGACCATGCGCTCCGGTACTTCAGGCTCATGCTCGTGGGCTTGCCCTTCACCGTTCACGGCCTCGGCGTCAACATGGTCGTCCGCGCGGAGGGACGCATGGGCAAGGCCGCATTAATGATGGGCTCCGGGCTCGTCGTCAACATAGCCTGCAACTACCTCTTCATGGGCCCCTTGGGCCTCGGCGTCGCGGGCGCCGCCTGGGGCACCAACGTGGGCATGCTCGTCTACAGCATCGTAGGACTCCGCTACCTGGCCTCAGGCAAGGCCTCGTTCGAGGCCAAGCCCTTCGCCATAGGCATGAGCAAGGCGATAGCGGGTAAGATCATGTCGACAGGCTCGTCCTCGCTCATCATGTCGATCATGACCCTGATCCAGGGCGCCATAATCTTCAACGTCATATCGCGACTCGGCGGTAGCTTCGACATCGCCTTCTACGGCGCCTCGCTCAGGCTGATGACCTTCATGCTGACGCCCATCTTCGGCCTCATGCGGGCGCTCCAGCCGGTCGTCGGCATTAACTTCGGCGCCGGCCGCTACGACAGGGTCAAGACCGGTTTCTGGACCTTCCTTGGCATAGCCACCATCCTCGTCGTGCCCTTCTGGGCCGCGCTGACGGCCTTCGCCTCCCCGGTCCTCGGCTTCATGATGCCCGGTTCGGTCTTCTCGGCGGGAGATCTTGCCAACTATAGGATCATGATCGCAGTCCTTCCGCTGCTGCCCCTCGTCTTCATGGTCATGACGCTCTATCCCGCCATGGGCAAGGGAGGCCCCGCCGCGATGATGGGACTAGCGCGCCAGCTCTTCCTCTACGTACCGGTCATGCTCATGGTCCCCGCCCGCTTCGGGCTCGGATGGGTCTACCGAGGTTCCCTGGCCATAGACACCGTGGTGGTGCTCCTGGCCCTCGTCATGGTGCTCGCGGAGTTCAAGCGCCTCGGCGCCCGGGTAGCCACGAACGGCGCGCCGGAAGCGGAAACGGGATCGACAGCCGCGCCGATCGCGGTAGCGGATTAAGGAGGAGATTAATCCAATGAAAGACTCCATCAAGGCGGACGCCTCGATATTCGAGGCACAACTCAAGGCAAGACGCAAGAAAGGCGTAGCCAGGCTCCTCGAGATAGCCGGGACCAAGGCGCCGCTCCTCGTCGCGGCCTCGCTCCTCGGCATCGTGGCCGTGGCTGCGCAGATGACGCCCTACGTCACGATATTCCTACTCGTCCAGGAGCTCGTAGCCAACATAACCGCGCCGGCAGCCATCAGGATGGACTACGTAGCTCGCCTAGGCTGGCTGACGATAGGCGGCGTGGCGGCCTTCGGCGCCATCACCTACGCGGCCGGCATGATGTCCCACGTAGCAGCATTTAATATTCTCTACGAGATCAGGAAGGCCCTGGCTGCCAAGCTGGCGCGCCTGCCCATGGGCTACTTCACCACGCGAACCAACGGCGGCATCAAGAAGGTACTATCGGATGACGTGGAGCGCATCGAGCTCTTCGTGGCCCACCACATCATCGATATCGTGCAGGCTGCGGTCTTGCCTATCGGTACGCTCGTAGCCCTTTTCATCGTCGACTGGCGCCTAGCGCTCGGCGTGGCCATTCCCCTGCCCCTCGCCATGATCGCCCAGTCGTCGATGTTCAGCAAAGGGTCCATGGGCCTTTACGAGCAATGGCAGGCGCGGCTCGGGGCGATGAACGGCACCATCGTCGAGTACATACGAGGCATGAGCGTCGTCAAGGTCTTCAACCAGAGCGTCAACGCCTTCAAGCGCTTCGCCGACGACGTCTACGCCTATCGGGACCTGACCATACACTGGATACGCGTCTCGGCCACGTCGTTCACGGGCTTCCTCACCGTCCTATCCTCGAGCGCCCTCTTCGTCGTCCCGATAGCGATACTGGTGTTACGCTCCGCCGAAGGCCCTGCCTACGCTACGCTCGTCTCAACGACGTTCCTCTTCCTTTACGTGGGCATGGGCATCGCGGTACCCCTCTATAAGCTCATGAGGCTGGCCGCCCTGACCAGGCAGATAGAGACCGGCTTGTCGTGCATCGACGACATCCTCGAGGCCCCCGAGCTTCCCGAGCCATCCTCGCCCAAGACGCCAGCCGACGCCTCGGTCGAGTTCGACCGCGCCTCCTTCGCCTACGGCGACACGGACATACTCAAGGACGTGTCATTCGCCGCGAGGCCCGGTACGGTCACCGCCCTCGTGGGGCCCTCGGGCGGCGGCAAGACGACGATAGCCAACCTAGCCGGCCGATTCTGGGACGTGGGCGCCGGCGCCGTACGCATAGGCGGCGTCGACGTCCGGGACATCCCGGTGGCGCGGCTCAACGACATGGTCTCCACCGTATTCCAGGACGTGTTCCTCTTCTTCGACACCATAGAAGAGAATATACACATGGGTAACGCTGCGGCCTCCTTCGACGAGGTCGTCAAGGCCGCCAAGGCGGCGCAGATCCACGACTTCATCGAGGGCCTACCCAAGGGCTACGCGACCCGCATAGGCGAAGGCGGCACCCACCTATCGGGCGGGGAACAACAGCGCGTGGCCTTGGCGCGGGCCATACTCAAGGACGCGCCCATCGTGGTCCTGGACGAGGCCACGGCCTACGCCGACCCCGAGAACGAGGCCAGGATCCAGGAGGCCCTCTCCGTGGTGCTACAGGGCAAGACGGTCATCATCATAGCCCACCGCCTCTACACCATCACCGACGCCGACGCCATCCTCGTCATAGACAAGGGACGCATAGCCGAGGCGGGAACGCACGAGGAGCTCGTGGCGCGGGGCGGCCTCTATCGCGGCATGTGGGACGTGCATATCAAGGCGCGCGGCTGGGAGCTCGAGAAAGCGGCGGCCCCGGCCGGAAAGGCGAAGGATCGAGAATGAAACGCTTCCTCAACACGATAACCAACGGCAAGCCCGGGGCGCTCTGGAAGCCGCTGGGGCTCCAGGTCCTCAAGTCGATGCTCCAGGGGCAACCCTACTTCATCATACTCATGGTTATCCTAGAGTTACTCAAGCCGCTCTCAAGCCCGGGAACCGCCCTCGACGTCCAGGCCCTAGCCTGGCTGTGCGCCTGGCTCGCCGCGTCCCTGGCGCTACTCTTCCTGGTCGGCAGGGCCTCCTACAACGTCGAGAATATCGGGGCCTATTCCCTCTCCTGCGAGGGCAGGCTGGCCCTGGGCGAGCACCTGCGCCGCCTGCCCATGGGCTTCTTCAAGGGCCGAGACCCGGGCGACATTACGGCGCTGATGCTCCAGGACTACGGCAACGTCGAGACGATGCTCAGCCACCTCTTCATGGACGCCATAGGCTCCTTCACCCTGCCCCTCGTCTTCGCGGCCTTCCTACTGCCTATAGACTGGCGCATGACGCTCATCGCGCTCGCCCCCATACCGCTCTCGATCCTGGCGGCGCTCGGCTCGCGCGCCCTCGTGTCCTTCCTGGGCGCCAAGCACGTCAAGGCCAAGAACGAGGCGGCGTCCCGCATGCTCGAGTACCTGGACGGCATGAAGCATATCAAGGCCCACAACCTACAGGGAGATAAATTCCAGCGCCTGGAGCGCTCCTTCGTCGATCTGAAGAAGAAGAGCATACTGCTCGAGGGCTCGAGCGGCCCGTCGGTGATCTTCGGCGTGCTCGTGCTCTATACCGGCGTGGCCCTGATCATGCTCGCGGGTTCCCGCTTCGTGGTCGACGGCAGCCTCTCCGTGCCGAATTTCCTCTTCTTCCTGATAGTCGGGACGCGCATGTACGACCCGCTCAGCAAGGTGCTCATAGGCTTCGCCGAGCTATCGTACTACGCCATATCAGCGCGGAGGCTCCGGGACATCTTCGCGACCAAGCCCCTGCCGGAGCCCGACCGGGGATCGGCGCCCGAGCGTCACGACATAGAATTCCGAGGCGTCGGCTTCCGCTACCACGATACGGACGTACTAAAAAACATCAGCTTCTCGGTACCCGAGGGCAGCATGACCGCCCTCGTGGGCCCGTCAGGGTCGGGAAAATCTACTATAACTCGACTCATCGCGCGCTTCTGGGATACCAACGAAGGCTCGGTACTCGTCGGCGGCCGTCCCTTATCGGAGTATCGCACGGACGACCTCCTCGCCAGCGTCAGCATGGTCTTCCAGGACGTCTACCTCTTCAACGACAGCATCCTGGCCAACATACGCGTCGGCAGGAAGGACGCCACCATAGAGGAGGTCATAGCGGCCGCCAAACAGGCCCGTTGCCACGACTTCATCGCGGCTCTGCCCGACGGCTACGACACCATGGTCGGCGAGGGAGGATCGACGCTGTCAGGCGGCGAGAAGCAGCGCGTCTCCATAGCCAGGGCCATACTCAAGGACGCGCCCATCGTGCTCCTGGACGAGGCCACGGCCTCGCTCGACCCGGAGAACGAACTCTATATCCAGGAAGCCATAGCGGAGCTCATCAAGGGCCGCACGATCATCGTGATAGCGCACCGCCTGAGCACCGTGACCAGGGCCGACCAGATCATCGTCCTAAAGGAAGGGCGCATAGCCGAGCGCGGCCGTCACGAAGAGCTCCTGACAGCGGGCCGCGCCTACGCGGCCATGTGGAACGAGCAGCGCAAGGCCCATGCCTGGAAGGTCAGGCCTGAGGCCTAACGCCTACCAGGGCTAGAAAGCGGATAGGGCTTGACAAGGGCCCGACTCCATAGGAACGTGGCACTCCGCGCCCAGTCTAGCCTCATAGCCCGCGCCGCGCCGTGGTTAGCCCCTAGGACCTAGGCGCGCGTTCCGCTCGCACGAGGCTTACCCCTTGGAGATACGCGACGAGGAGGTTCTATGACCAGGCAAATACCGGCACCCGGCCTTGGAGCAGGTGGCGTGACGGCGCTTAAAACATCGCGGCGCCTGGGCGCCGCGCTCCTCCTGGCGGCCCTCGGCCTTGCCGGAGCCTCCTGCGCCTCGTCACCGAGGAGCGAAGAAAAGCCGGAACCCGGAGCCTATCCCGTTCCGGCCCTGACCCTCGTCAAGGCAGGCTCCTTCTCGATGGGGGACGAGCACGGAGACCTCTGGCCGGAATGTAGGCCGGTGCATAGGGTAACCTTGACCTACGACTATCTCCTCGGCACCTATCAGGTGACCTTTACCCAGTTCGACGCCTACTGCGACGCCGTAGGGCGTCACCGGCTCTACGACTTCGATTGGGGACGGGAGGATAGGCCGGTGATGCGGCTGACCTGGTGGGACATGGCCGACTACTGCAACTGGCTGAGCGCGCTCGAGGGACTGCGTCCCGCCTATGACAAGGAGTACCGCCTGATCGACGCCTCGGGTCGACCGACTCGCGACATCACGGCCGTCGAAGGCTACCGCCTACCGACGGAAGCCGAATGGGAGTACGCGGCCATGGGCGGGCATAAGGCCGATCCCGCGAGTCCTCGCTTCAAGTATTCCGGCAGCGACGACGTCGACGAGGTGGCCTGGTACTCGGGCAACTCCGGCGGCGAATGGATATATATCGGCAGCGAGTCCCTGGTCGACTACACCAACCACGGCGCGGCGCTCTACAAGGGCAGGTCGACCCAACCGGTCGGCCGTAAGAAGCCGAATCAGCTCGGCGTCTTCGACATGAGCGGCAACGTCTGGGAATGGTGCCAGGACTGGTACGGCCCCTACGGAGAGGAGCCTCAGGTCAACCCGCTGGGACCCGAGCAGGGTCATGTCCGCGTCATGCGCGGCGGCAGCTGGATCTTCGGGGCCAACGACTGCCGCGTGGCCCTACGCTTCTACCGAGGAGCCTACGACCAGGTCTTCCGACTCGGCTTCAGGGTAGCCAGGACGGCCACGCCCTAGTAGTAGCGATACTCGTAGCGTCGTTCCGACGACACGTACGCGATGGGAACATCACCAGGCGACGAGGCCCGGCGGAACGGAGCGTCGTCGACGCTCTCCGGTATCTGGTACGACGACTCGAGCGCCAGGTTGCCCCGCGCGTCGTAGGAGAAGAAGACGACTCCCTCGAGCCAACGCCCGCGCTGCAGGTGCAGGGTCCGGGAGAGCCGCTCGCCATCGTAGGCGTATTCGAGGCGCAGGGAAACTCCTTCATAGCGAGGGTCGATATGATCCTCGGCGACGAGTCGCCCCCGCTCGTCATGGGCGTAGGCAGTCTCCATGCGACCAACGCTACCGTCGGAATACCTCGTCTCCATACGGCGCCTGGCTAGTCGCCCTTTCGAATCGTATTCATAGTCGTACCAGCCCGTCAGCGTCCCCGAGCCGTCGTACCATTCCTCGCGAACGAGGCGCCCCGCCTTGTCGTAGCGATAGGCGCAGCGAGCCTCCAGGCTTCCATCGGCCCCGCGCATGGCCAGGCCGCTCGGCACGCCGTCTCGATCGCGCTCTCGTATCGACAGGCCAGTCAGGCGATTCTGAGCGTCGAAGGCGCGCTGCTCGGTAAGGAAGCCGTCGCGACCGTAGCCGTCTATTGAGTAGGACCAGAGCGTCCAGGCGCTACGTTCCGCCGGATCGCTCCCGTAGGCCTGGGGAGGCCTGAAGAGGCGCGTCGTCACCTGGCTTACCTCTCCCGCGAGGCCGCGCTCCTGGCGGTCGTTCCGAGCCGGCGGCGAGGGCGCGGCCGGCCGGGCCTCAGGCTCGGCGGCCTGGCGAGCGCCGCAGGCGTAAAGCGCCAGGAGCCAGGCGCTGACGGCCAGGGCTCGGGCCAGGTTTCCCCTGGCGACGATAGGCCTCGCGGCGCCTATGCGTCGGACCATGGCGACCTCCTTGCTCCTCCCCCCTAGGGGGGCCCTTACAGCCTAGTCCTTTTGAACCGCGGGGGCAAGGGAGGAGCCGATGCGGTCACACGACCGAGCCGTAGATAAAATCCTCCGAGCGAAGCTCGTCGTCCATACGAGCGAAGAGGGCTAGAAGCTCCTCCCTCGTGGGGCGAGGACGCGGAGCCGGCGAGGAGGCGGGAGCGCCATCCTTCATGGGGCAATCCTCGCAGGTCCCGACGCCGGAGCCCCCGTCGCAGCCGGCGGGACAGGCGTAGGGTTCCAGGAGATCCAAGGCCTCGGCCTCGACGCCGGGAAAGCGCGCGGGATCGTCGAGCAGGGCCAGGGAGCGCCCGAGGCCGTGCGACGTAAGGCAGCGTAGGCCCGGTAGGACCGCGCCGAGGGAGGCGCCCAGCTCGCCGAAGGCGCCTACGGTCAAGCCCCTCGATTCGTCGTCCAGGTAAAGCTCCGGAAACCTCCCCAGGTCCACGCCCTCGGCCTCGAGCCGAGCCTTGATGCCGCGTATGGTCGCGTTGTACCTGACGAGCTCGACGCCTCCGGGCGAGAACTCCGTCCACTTGAGGGCGCAGGGCGAGAGAAAGGCGAAGGGCTCGCGGTAGCCGAGGTAGCGCCGCAGGTAGATGGCCGTGCAGAGGAGGGGGCTCGGTATGGGCGGCAGGTAACGCAGGGCCGGGTGCTCCCGCGCCCGGAGTCCGCTCGTCACGCCGGCGCAGGCCGAGGCTATGAGGGGAGAATCGCTTTTAGTAATCGTTCTATAATACAGCCAGGCGGCTATATCCGCCCGGGGCAGCACGGCATGAAAGGAGAGCGCGCCGAGGGAACGCAGGTAGCCGAGGAAACGGTTAAACTCAGGGAGGCGCGCCTGGGCTACGGGGGCCACGAGGACCCTAAGGCGCGTTCCGGCCCGCAGGTCGGCGAAGAGGCGGGCGGAATCGTCGCGGGGGCGGGGGCTCAGCATACGGGCTCCAGGGGATAGATCGCGCGGTACGGCTCGCCCGAGTCGGAGAAATCCAGTCGGCGTACGCGTACGCCGAAGAAGGCCTCGAGGGTCTCCTCGTCCATGAGGTCATCGGCCTGGCCGAAGCGGTGGCCGGCCCCGTCCTTGCCGAGGATCAGCGCCCTATCGGCTATCCGGAGCGCGTGCTCGGGAAAGTGCGTATTGACTACGCAGGCTATGCCCTCCTCGCGGGCCAGATCCCGGAGCGCCCCCAGGATGACGAGCTGGTTACGGAAGTCCAGGTGGGACTCGGGCTCGTCGAGGACGATGAGCCGGGGGCGGGCCGCCAGGGCCCGGGCGATGAAGACCATCTGGGCTTCTCCGCCGCTCAGCTCGGCGAAGGGCCTGTCGCGGAGCCTAAGCACGCCCATGCGCTCGAGCGCCGCCTCCGCCAGGCGCCGGTCGTCGGGACCCGGCTGGGAGAAGGCCCCTAGGTGGGCGCTCCGCCCCATCAGCGCCACGTCCATGACCGAGAAGGCGAAGGGCAGGGCCCGGGCCTGGGGCACGTAGGCCACCATCCTCCAGAGCTCCCCCGGGGCCAGGCTCCGGACGTCGCGGCCGTTCAGGGTCGAGCGGCCCCGGCGCCACGGGAGAAGGCCCATGGCGCAGCGCAGGAAGGTCGTCTTGCCGACGCCGTTGGGGCCGAGTATGGCGGCTATCTCGCCGCGCCCGAGCTCGAAGCCGACTCCGGAAAACAGGACCCGGTCGCTGCGGTACCAGAACGCGCCGTCCTCTACGCGAAAGCTCAGCTCCATGCGCCCCCCTGGGTCTTCCTGAGGAGGGCCGCGAAGAACGGGGCCCCTATCATGGCGGTCAGGATGGACAGCGGTATCTCCGCGGCCGTGGCCGAGCGCGCGAAGGTGTCGACGACGAGGAGGAAGCCGGCGCCGAGCGCCGCGCTCATCGGGATCATGGTCCTGTGGTCGCTGCCCACGATCATCCTGGCCGCGTGCGGCACGACGAGGCCGACCCAGCCGACCTGGCCGCAGAGCGACACGGCGGAAGCGGTGATAAGCGTGGAGGCGCCTATGACGGCCCAGCGCAGGACTGGCACGTTGAGGCCCAGGGACCACGCCTCGTCGTCGCTCAGGGAGAGGATATCCAGCCGCCAGCGGAGCGCCACGATGACGGCCATGCCGAGGATGATGGCGGGCGCGCCCATGGCGATGCTGGCGTAGGACACGTCGGCTATGCTGCCGAGGAGCCAGTAGGTGATGGCCGGGAGCTTGGTCTCCGGGTCGGCCACATACTTGGTGAGGGAGATGAGGGCCTGGAAGAAGGCGCCGGTCACTATGCCCGACAGCACAATCATGAGGACGGAGCGGCGCTCCTTGACCTTGCTGACGGCATAGGTCAGGCCCATGGCGACGAGGCCCATGCCGAGGGAGCAGGCCTGCACGACGAGGAAGCTTTCCGACAGCAGTATGCCCAAGGCGGCGCCGAAGGAGGCGCCCGCCCCCACGCCGAGGGTATCGGGCGTGGCCAGCGGGTTGGCGAAGAGGCCCTGGAAGGCGCCTCCCGCCAGGGCGAGCCCGGCGCCCACGAGCATGGCCATGAGGATGCGCGGCAGGCGAACGTTCATGATGACCGCCTCCTCGAAGTCGGCCCAGGCCGGCTCGGTCGGAGCCAGGGACGGAGCCGCCCTGGCCGCCAGGATGCCCACGATGCGCGAGGGCGGAACCCAGAGCCGCCCGAGGCCGAGGCAGGCGACGGCCAGGGGCCCGAGGAGGGCGAAGGCCAGGACGAGGGCGGGCGCCCGGGACCGCCGCCCGGCGGCGACCCCGGCGGCCGTGCCCGGACCGGGATCAAACACCGTCGGCGGCCTCGCGCGGCGGATTGAGGATGGAGCGTATGTCCTCGTCGCTCAGGCGGTAGTCGTGGAAGCGAAGGAAGTAGTCGCGGAGGCGCCGCTCGAAGTCGACGTCCTTGAACAGCTCCGGCTGATTCTTGGTGGCCATCCAGAGCAGCATGAGCGGGGCGTCGGAGCTCGGCGGGAACCAGCGATAGTGGCCGAGCGGCGACTTGTAGACCTTGCGGTTCCTGACCGCCGCGACCTTGCTCCAGTCTTGGCCCCCTATCTTGCCCGCGTAGAAGTCCTCGGGCAGGGAGGCGCTGAAATTGGTCACGTAGATGATATCGGGGTTCCAGGCGTAGACCTGCTCCATGTTGACCGGCTGGTTGCCCTTGAGCGAGGCCGCCACGTTGATGGCGCCGGTGGAGCGTAGCCAGAAGTCGCCGAAGAAGTTACTGCCCGTGGCGACAATCTCCTTATCGCTATGGCGGAAGAGTATGAGCGCCCGGGGCTTCTTAGCGTCGGAGAGGTTCCAGGTCCGGGAATAGATAGAGCCGAGGGCCTCGTAGCCGTAGCGCTTGATATCCTCGGCACGAGTCTTCTTGTCCAGGATCTCTCCGAGGAGATCCATCCAGGAGACGACCGTCTCCAGGGTGTTGAACTCGGCCACCGTCGTGCTGAAGCCTACGGCCTTGAGCCCGGCCTTCTCGAGCAGCTCGCGCTCCCCGGTATTGACGGCGCTGTAGAGCACCACGTCGGGGCGTAGCTTAAGGAGCTCCTCGATATTGAGCGAGCTGCCCTTCATGAAGGAGGTCGAGGCCTTGAGGGCGTCGTCTTGGCCAGCATCGAGGTCTTGGCCGCGCTGAGCGAGGCGGGATGCATGCCGACGAGGCGCTTGCCGGAGCCGTCGACCAGGCAGAAGACCGAGGGCAGGGGCCAGAGCGAGGTGATGACCACCCGCTCCACCTTGGCGGGAATGACGACCGTGGCGCCGGTCTGGTCGACTATGGCGCGGGTAGCGGCCCGGCCCGCCTGCCCGAAGGCCGAGGCCAGGGCCGCGGCCAGGAGCAGGGTGACGAGGGCGAGCCGTGGGGCCGTCCTATGCGTAATCATGAGAACCTCCTAGGAGAGACGTTAACGATGCAAGGCCCCGCGCCTCGAAGAGGCGGGAGCGGGATTCCCGGTAGAGGCGGCCCGACAGGGCCGCGTGCGGCAGGGGTACGAGGCGAGCCGAAGATAGGAGGCCCGAAAGGAGCGGATCCCCTATGACGAGCTCGAGGCCCGGCTCGCGGAGCGCGTTCGAGGCCTCGGCTTCTGTTATATATTTTTTATAACCTCTGCGGGCGTAGTACGGGTCGTCGGAGAAGAAGCCGGCGACCGCGACGGGCCCGAGGCCGAGCTCGCCCTCGAGCCAGGCTCTCAGGGACTCGCAGAGCAGCCGCTCGCCGACGACCAGGACCCGGCGGCGCGCCGAGCGAGCGGCCTCGCCGTCCCGAGCGTCGGCCAGGGTCTCCCCTTCCCTCTCCCTGGCCATAAGAGGCGCTCCGACCGAGCCCCCGATAGCGGCCAGCTCTGCCAGCAGGCGCCTGCGCTCGCGGGAGCCTATGGGCAGCCCTACGACGAAGGGCGTGCCGTAGCGCTCGCGGAGCCGCCTGGCCAAGGGCAGGGCCGCGGCCGTCACGACCCAATTGACCGCGGCCGCCCCGCTCCTCGTAAGCTCCGAGAGCGGCGAGCGGGCGCCCCAGACGGCCAGGCGCCGGAGCCCGGCCTCGGAAGCCAGGGCCTCGAGCAGGTCCAGGGCCTCGTCATCGAAGCCGTCGAGGGCCGAGGCGCCGAGCAGGTTGACGGTCCGCGGCTCGCGCGGGATCCCGTCGGGAAGGAAGCGCTCGAAGAGGGCCGCGTAGGCCGCCCGCTGCCCGTCGTCATAGAGCCCGAGGCCGTTGGCCGGGAAGCCGAGGGTCGGTACGCCCGTCTCGCGCTCGGCCAGCGCGGCGAAGCCCTGGAAGTCGAAGCCCACCACCATGGGCACGGGGCTCCCGACCACCGCCGCCAGGGGCGGCCGCGCCTCGGCAGCGGCCAGGCGAAGCTTGGAAAGGAGCTTCTCGTCGTCGCCCATGACCGCGTCCAGGTCCCGTAGACCCGAACAGAAGACCGGGCTCCGGCTGCCGAACCAGCGCGGCTCGTCGTAGCCGGCGTAGGTGCCGGTGCAGCCCGAGGCGTCGTGGATGACCGTGAGCGCGCCGAGATCGTGCAGGGCCGAGGCCACGCCCGAGTAGTCGGGCGACAGGGGCGGCAGGGTCTGAAGGAGCCTACTCATTGCTGCGCCTTTCTCATACGACGAGCCCGTAGTCGCGCACCTGGCTCTCCAGGTCAGGCGCGTCCCCGGCGCTGGCCGCCTCGAGGGCCTCCATGACGAGGCGCCTGCCCTCGTAGCCGTAGAGCCCCTCGTCGAAGGCCAGGGGCACCGTCCGAGGCGCGCCGGAGGCGTAGGCGGCGGCGAAGCCCAGGGCCAGGTCCGCCAGGGGCCGCTCGGGCCGCCCGGCATGGCGCCTCATGTGACTCGGGTTGGAGACGACGAGGCCTGGCCTCAGCCTGGCCAGGCGATCGAAGGAGGCTCGTTCATGGGCGGGGAGGCGCTCGGCGTAGATCCGCTCGACGTCGACGCCGGCCTCGACCAGGGCCAGGGCCAGGTCGAAGGGAGAGGCGCTGACCGTCGAGTCGACAGCCACCCGCGCGCCCAGGAGGGCGCGGGCCGCGCGCTCCGCCGCCGCGGCCGCCTCCTCGGCCCCTCGCCTCGCCAGGGCCAAGGCCAGGGCGCGCTCGGCGCCCACGGGCAGGAGGAAGTCGACGATCGCCCGATACCGCTCGGCCACGAGGGCCTCGCTATAGGCCACCGGCGCGGCCAGGCAGGAAATCCCGAGCCGCTCCTCCGCATAGGCGGCCGCCGCGGCGCCTTCCGGCCGGAGGACCAAGGCCCGGCGACTTCTCGCCGAGGCGCGGAACTCTTCGAGGCTATCGTAGAAGGACGGATGGCGCAGCGGCCCGAGGCCCAGGGCGGAGACGAGGCGGGCGAGCTCGGAAGAGCGGGCCGGCGGAACGAAGCTCCCGAGGAGGAGGACGCCGTCGTCGCGATCAGTCGCGGGCTCGAGGAACTCGTACATGGTCCGCTGGATGCGCTGGGCCGGCGGCAGCTTCCCGTCGATCATGATGGGGTTCATGCGGGCCAGGCGGACGGGCAGGCCGTGTTCGGCCTCCAGCCTCGCCAGGGCGGCCTCATGGTCGGTAGCCAGGAGGTCGTCTATGCAGCTCACGCAGAGCATCAGGGCCCGGGGGGCTCGGCCGGCCGCCTTGAGGGCCGCGAGCGCCTCGCCGACCCCGCGCTCGATCTCGGGCTCGTAGCCGCCGAGGACTATCTCGTCCTCCTCCAGGCAGAGGTAGCCGACCCGGTCCTTGTAACCCTGCTCGATGGCGGCTATGGCGCCGTGGCGACCGCAGGCCGCGGGGCAGGCGAAGAGCAGGTAGGTCTCGGGCACGAGGAGGGCCGTCCGTACGACGCCCCAGCCTCCGTGGGCCGGAGAGCAGTAGTGGAGCGTGGAATCGGAGGCCTCCGTGCCCAGGACCCGCCCCGGATCGCCGGCCAGCCGCCCTATGGTCATCTCGTCGGTGGCGTCGGCCCTCATGAGGCGAGCTCCCCGGAGCCGTCGCCCAAAGGCGCGCTCAAAGGCGCGGCCTGAGGCGCGGCCTGAGGCGCGGCCTCTACCTCCACGAGCTCGAGGGCCAGGGCTCGATAGACGGCGCACATGTCGCTATCGGGAAAGCGCTCGACCACGGTCTTGCCCTCGGCCTCGGCCTCCTGCACGAGGCCGCAGCGCGGCACCTCGCCGACTATGGAGGCGCCCATCTCCGACGCCGCGCGCTCCACTAGGGCCCGCTCGTCATCGACGTTGCGTCGATTGAGGACGAGGCCCCGGAGCGTCGCGTAGCCCCGTCCCTGGAAGTTCCGCAGCGCTCCGGCGATGTTGCCGGCCGCGTAGAGCGCCATCATCTCGCCCGAGCTGACTATGACGATCTCGTCGGCGTAGCCCCTGCGCATGGGCATGGCGAAGCCGCCGCAGACGACGTCCCCGAGTACGTCGTAGAGGACGACGTCCGGCCGATAGCGGCCGAAGGCGTCGAGCTCCTCGAGCTTCTCGAAGGCCGCTATGATGCCGCGCCCGGCGCAGCCTATGCCTGGCGTCGGTCCGCCCGCCTCGACGCAGAGGACGCCTCCGAACCCCTCCCTGACGATGTCCTTAAGGACCACCGAGCGCGAGCCGCGCATGGCGTCCAGCACCGTCGCCATGCGCTCGCCGCCCAGGAGGTTGGTCGTGGAATCGGACTTGGGATCGCAGCCGATCTGCATGACCCTATACCCCGCCACGGCGAGCGCCGCCGAGAGATTGGAGACCGTGGTGGACTTTCCTATACCGCCCTTACCGTAGACGGCCAGCTTGCGTATGCTCATTAGGCGCTCGCTCGTTCCGCCCAGGGGGCGCGGAGCCTACCGGCGAGTATGGCCCGGCCCACCGCCCGGCGAGCCTCGTCGAAGCGCGCGAAGCGCTCCCGGGCGGCCTCTGGCTCGTGGTACACCTTCCAATAGCTGCAGAAATGGCAATTCATGCCGCCGTGCCGCATGAAGCCGCGCACGTCCTCCGCGGGGATACCCAGGAAGACGCCGACCTCGTGCGGGCACGCATCCGCGAAGCGGAACGAGAGGCGCTCGAGGTAGCGCTCGAGCGAGGCGGGAACGTCGTAGCCCTGCTCCCGGAGCAAGGCCGTCGCCTCGGGCTCCTCCAGGGCGCCGAGGAGAGCCCCGGCCCTATAGAGCAGGACGTTGATACCGGTCTCTCCGCCGCGCAGCTCGGTGCAAGCCAACCCGAGCTCAGCGCAGGCGGAGGCGCCGCGCGCGCGCCAGGCGTCCAGGAGGGCCTTGCGGCCATTCCCGAAGCAGAGCATCGTCGCGGGCTTGAGCCCGGAGACGGTAGGCGCGCCATGATACGCAATGAGTGAGAACAGATGCTCCTCCGCGGGCAAGGCATCGAGCGCATAGTAGAGCTCGATGCCCAGGCGGTCCGGGACCGCGCCTTCCGTCATGGGGCCTAGGCCTTTCCGGCCAGGGCCGCGCCCAGGGCCTCGCAGGCGCCGAGGGCCGCCGCGTCGGGCGCGTTGTTGGCCATGACGCCCTCGCCGAGCACCGACGCGCCGGCCTTCTCCATACGCTCCTTCCACTCGCGCATCCACTGACCGTCGCCCCAGTCATAGGAGCCGAAGAGCCCGAGGCGCTTGCCTCCGAGGCCGGCGGACTCGAGCGCCGAGACGAAGGGTTCCATCTCAGCCTCCTCGAGCACCTCCGCGCCCATCGCGGGGCAACCCAGGGCCAAGGCGTCGGCCTCCAGGGCCTTGGCCGCGTCGACGCCGGAGACGTCGAGCAGCTGGGCGGTCGCGCCCGCCGCCCGGGCCCCCTTGGCCACGGCCTCGGCCATGGCCTTGGTATTACCCGTACCGCTCCAGTAGATAACCTTAAGTACGCTCATATCGAGACTCCTTGACATGCCTTATTATGATAATGATAATCATTATCATTCTTATGATACCCGCACGGACTACCCGTGTCAAGCAAGGAGAGAGCGATGCTAGAGGCGGAGAGACGGATATGGGACATAGACCGAGCCTACTTCTGTCCGATAGTAGGATTCTGCCTGAGCGAGGAAGAGCGGAGGAGCGTCCACCGACGGTCAGTAGCGGCCCCCGCGCCGCGCCTCGAAGGCATCGCCC
The DNA here is from genome assembly GCA_964573825.1 of uncultured Treponemataceae bacterium. GTDB lineage: Bacteria > Spirochaetota > Spirochaetia > Treponematales > UBA12059 > SZUA-370. The sequence continues at coordinate 10,759 of CAZNNA010000001.1, read as the reverse complement.
TCCATGAATGGCTCGTCAAGGAGCTAGGCGTACGGGAGGGCGCGGCCGCCTCTCGCGTGGAGCGACTCCTGGACGCCAAGCACGCCAAGGAGCTCGACCGGGCGCGCCACGTCGAGCTCGGCTCGTGGTTGGCCGCGGTGGAGGAGCTGCTCTGCGCGACGGGCTACGGCGCCTTCATCTGGATCACGGCCAAGTACGCGCGCTTCGGTAAAAAGGAAAACGATAGGCTCTACGGCCTCGTCCATATGTACGCGCACTCCCTGAGGGACGAGCTCGAGCGCGCCGAGGCGGAGCTAGCGGCAGCCGCGAAGCGCGAGGAAAGGCTAGCCGCGGCCAGGGATGATTACAGGCGACGGCTTAAGGATACCCAGAAGGAACTCGAGAAGCTTCACCGAGTCAGCTGTTCCGTACGAGCCGAGCCGGCGAGGCCCGCAGCCGGTACGGACGCCTCGGCGCTCAGGGCCCAGAACGAAGCCCTCGAGGCGGAGGCCCAGGCCCTGAGGCGCGAGGCCTTCGCCCTCCGCGACGAGGTCAGGCGCCTCCAGGCCATTGAACGGCACGAGAACGAGTGGCGCCTCGAGGCCAAGCGCGATATGGACGCCTTCTTCTCCGCGGTGGCGCGAGCCCGGGCCGCGCGAGGCGCCTGCGCGCTCGGCTGCCTCGCCTCTCCGGATGGTGGCACCTCCTGCCACTCCGGAAAGGTCCGCCAGGCCGACGGTCTCGGCTGCGACCTCTGCGAGCGCCGGGTCCTCGTGGTCGGAGGCCTCGATAGGCTCAAGGGCTTCTACCGCGACGTCGTCAACAAGATGAACGGCTCCTTCCTCTACCACGACGGGGACTGCCACAGCCAGGAACTACCCTCGCTCATCAGCCAGGCGGACGTCGTGCTCTGTCCCGTGGACGTCAACAGCCACGCCGCCTGCCTTCGGGTCAAGAAGGACTGCAAGGAGGCCGGCAAGGACTACTACATGCTCCGCAAGTCGAGCGTATCGACGGTCTACGAGACCCTGGCGAGGGTGGCGGCCAACGGAGCGGCCAGCGGCGCGGCTGCGGGAAAGGCAGGGGCGAGCGCGCGCTAGGCGGAACCCTAGCGATAGCGCCTTTGACAGGGCGATGCGGGCGCGGCTACTATCGAAGCATGGATAGCACGGGAATAGCGATAGTCACGGGCGCCTCATCGGGTATCGGGGAGGCCTTCGCGCGAAGGCTGGCGGCCTTGGCCGCGAGCGGCGAGAGCTACCGGGGCATACCCGGCTTCGGCGAGCTATGGCTGGTGGCCAGGCGGGCGGACAGGCTGGAGGCCCTGGCCGCAGAGCTTAGGAAGGCCTCGCCCGGCCTCAGGGTCGAGGCCCTGGCCCTGGACCTCGTCGCCCCCGGCGCTCTGGCGAGCCTCGAGGAGCGAATGCGTTCTGCAAGGCCCGGAACGGCCTCGGGACAGGGACCGCTCAGGGTGCTCGTCAACAACGCAGGGTTCGGCACCTACGGGGACTTCGACGACACGCCGCTGGAGCTGAGCCTAGGGCAGGTCGATATCAACTGCCGGGCCGTCACCGAGGCCTGCGCGCGCCTATCGCCCTTCCTGGCCCGGGGCGCCGTCGTCATCAACGTGGCGAGCCTCGCGGCCTTCGCTCCCCTGGGCGGCTTCGCCGTCTACGCCGCCAGCAAGGCCTACTGCCTGAGCCTATCCGTCGGGCTCGCCTCGGAATGGAAGGGCCGGGGCGTACGCGTCTGCGCCCTCTGCCCCGGCCCGGTGGCCAGCGAGTTCGCGCTCGTAGCGTCCGCGGGCGCCCGCCGCGAGGTCAGGCACGGCTGGTCGGCCGACAGGACCGCCGCCCTCTGCCTGCGCGACGCCGGCAGGGGTCGCCGCATATCCATGCCGCGCCCCCTCTGGCGCCTCCGCCGCGCCGCCGGCTGGCTCTTCGGCCCCGAGCTGTCGGCCGACTTCGCCTACCGCTTCATGCGCCGCCCGAGCGCCCGGGCGACCGGCTCGAAGGACTACAGCCCGTTAACCGATAGCGCCTTCCTATAGGCCGCGAGCCTCGCGTGGATATCCTGCGTGAGCGGATTCTTCCGCGAGCGAACCACCGAGTAGACCTGGTAGGCGAAGACCGCCGCGTTGAACGCCAGGGACGCTATCGCCAGCGCCAGCTTGGGAGCCGCGGCTTGCGTCGAGGTTATGGAGAATATCGCCATGTCGGCGTAGCCCGGATAGGTCAGCGAGAACATGGCGAACAGCGCCAGGGTCTGGGCCCGATGCTGGAGCCAGGCGCCCTGCCTGATAACGAAGTCGGCCAGGGTTCCCGCGACGAGCAGCACGAAGCCGGCGTAGAACGACCTATTGGATATGCAGTTATAGCAATAGGACAGGTTCCAGAGACCGTAGGCTACGATCCAGAACCACAGCTGATCCGGCCAGACCATGTCCTGGCTCTTGGTCTTGGCGACGCGAATGCCCAGGAAGCCGCTCATGGAAAGCACGAGCAGAATGCCGGCCACGCCGTTCATGACGTTCCACGCGCCGCCCTCTAGCATAAGGCCGTTCTGTACGACGCCGCGCAGCGCGCTGATCTCGAACTCGCGATAGATGGCCTCGGCGATATTGAGGATGAGTATGAAGGCGGGAAAGGCCAGCGCGACGCGCTTGTCCTGGAGGCGCTTGACGTAGCGAATGAGCATGAAGCCCACGACGCCCGCCAGCGCCGAGTAGGTCTTGACCCAGGCGAACCAGTAACCCGAGTTGGAGCCGCCGCCTGCCGTCCTCGGCCATAGGAAGAGCGTGAAGGCGACGGGAACGACGACGTAGGCGAGCGCGCTAGCGACGCGGCTTCTTCGCGTCACCTCGTTCACGAGGAGGAGGGCGGCGAGCAAGCCGACCGCGGCCGCCAGGGAGGCGGGGGTGTAGCCTTGAAAGAAAAACATCACGGTACCTTCCTTTCGCATTTCCCCGAACCCCGGCGCGGAATCCTTCCGTGGGTTCGGGGAAGCGGTTTCCGCTAGCGCGCCAGCCCTAGGACCAGGGGCGCGCCGATGAGCGCGAGGTTCAGGATCATCAGGACGACCTGCGGCCCCCGCTTCCCGACGGCGGCCACGATGCCGGCCATGCGCTCGCTCTCCAGGCGCTCCTCGAGCCGTGCCTTGCACGAGATCTGCAGGACGCCGCCGACGGTCAGGCTGTTCGCCCGGAGGATCAGCCAGAGGCCGGGGTCGGCGAAGCCGATCATCCCGACCAGCGGAACTGCGAGTATGCCGACGTGCAGGAAGGCTATAGACGGGCTGAACTCGTGGGTGACGAAGAGCCAGTTCCATATCGTGTACGCGATGATCCAGCAGACCGTGGCCAGGCCGGTACGGGCGTCTGCCGTGTAGTAGGGGCCGTACCAGGAATCGGGGTCGATCCAGGCGCTCGTGCCCCCGAAGAACAGGAAGACCGAGGCCGCGAGGGCCAGGCCGCTCACGGCGTTCCAGACCTTGCCCTTCTTGAGGTCGGTCAGCGTCGCCTCGAGAATGTTGATGACCAGGAAGGCCAGCACTACGGTCACGTAGGTCGGCCCGGGAATGAAGCCCAGGACCGCCACGACTATCAGGGCCCGCATGACGATCAGGGTGGACAGCTTGAGCTTCTCGAAGAACACCGTCTTCAGGAAGATGAGCACCAGGATAGGCGCAACGATATTGAAGGGTATGTTAGCCCAGAGAGGCTGGAACGAGGTCAGGATGCTCACGCCGCCTATGGCGAGGGTGGCGAGAGCCCAGAGGCCCGTTCGTCCCAGGCCCGGCAAGAAAGCCTTGGTCTTCATGTCGACTCCTTCCATCACAACAGGATCTCTACGTCGCTTATGGGATACGACTTGCATGAATGCACGTAGCCGTACTTCTCGTCGGCTAGCCTGAGGAGGACGCCCCGGGGCTGGAACACCTTGCCGGACACGAGCCTGACCCTGCAGAGGCTGCACTCGCCAGAGCGGCAGCAGACGTTCATGCGGACGCCGGACCGCTCGAGCGCCACGAGGAGGGACTCGCCTGACTTGGCCTCGACGACGCGGTCCTTACCGACCCTCAGCTTGAAGGTCTCCGTGCCGCGGAGCTCGCGCGGCCAGCCGGGCTCGTTCTGGATGTCCTGGCGGGCGCCGAACATCTCGCGCCTGATATCCTTCTCGGCCATGCCCAGCGCGCGCAGCTCCTTGACGCAGAACTCGTACATGACGGAAGGCCCGCAGATATAGGCGGTGCGCTCCTTATAGTCCGGCACCAGCTCGGCTATGCAGCGAGCGTCTATGAAGCCCTTGCGCCCGTCCCAGCAGGCGCTCTCGTCCGACACCACGAGGTGATAGGAGAAGTTGGGATGGCGAGCCGCGTAGTCCCTGAGCCGTTCGTCGAAGATCGCCAGCTCCTGGCTACGAACGCCATAGATGAGTACGGCATCCCTATCGACGCCGCGATCGAGCGCCTCCGATAGCATGCTCATGAACGGCGTGATACCGGTGCCGCCGGCCAGGAAGAGCTGCTTGCGCCTGTGGGACAGGGGATTGTAACGGAAGCAGCCCGCCGGCCCGTTGGCCTCGAACTCGGCGCCCACGGCGACCTTGTCAAGGAAGTAGTCGGAGACGAAGCCCTTGGGGATGCGCCCCACGGTGATCTGGTAATACGCCCGCTGCCTGGGCGACGAGGATATGCTGTACGGACGGCTCGTGCGAACGCCGCCTATCTCCGTGAAGATATTCACGTACTGGCCGGCCTCGAAGGGCGGCAGGTAGCCGTCGGCCGAGACGAGCCGGAAGGACTTGACGTCCTTGGTCTCCTCGATGATCTCGGAGACGCGCAGCCTGAGCGAGTCGCGGTGCAGCCTGCCGACGATGTCGGCGCTCCGCGTCCGCTCGCCGCTATAGTCGCCGCGGCTCTTGCGCACGTAGCGGATCTCCTCGAGGGTCTCCTCGCCGTGGACCATCCGACCGATGATGATTTCCTTCATGCTCTTCATGCTCGCACCTCGTTGGCTATCCTCGTACCGACCGCGTTACCGTACAGGTAGTTCGGTCCGAAACCGCAGACGTTGACCCAGCCGCTGGCGAAGCTGAGGTTCTTGATGAACTCGTCCCGGGGAAAGAAGAAGACGGAAGACTTCAGGTCCTGCTCGAAGCCGTAGATGGCTCCGCCCGGGTGCCCCAGGTAGCGCATATGGGTGAGCGGCGTGGCTACCTCGATCTCCTCGATATGGTCCTTGATACCGGGGAAGCGCTTCTCCAGGCGCTCCAGTATCATGGCCGCGGCCGCGTACTTGGTCTCGTAGTAGCGCTCGGGCGATAGCTCCGTCCAAGGCTGGGCGTACTTGAGCGTGCCGGCGGTTATCTGGCTCGTCCCGGGCGGCGATACCGAGGGGTCGTCCACCGTGTAGTTGGTGGCGATGATGGGATCGCGCTCGGGCATGAGCGCGTAGGCGCCGGCGAAGGACTCGTTGGCGTCGACGCTGTCGTATATCAGGTTGAAGGAGTCTGTAAAGCCTATGGTCTCGGGCGGGCAGTCCAGGCCGATGAAGCAGGTCAGGGCCGAGATGCCCACGGCGTAGCCCTTGAGGTACTCGCTCGCCGCCTCCGGCACCTCGGAAGGATCGAGCAGCTTATGGTAGGTATGGACCGGGGAGATGTTGGATATGATGCGCTTGCAGCGAATCGTCTGTCCCTCGTCCGTGACGACGCCGACGGCCGCGCCGTTATCGAGGAGTATCTTCTTGACGCCGCAGTTGAAGCGCAGCTCGCCGCCGTGCCTGCGTATGGCCTCCGCCAGCGCCTGGCTGATTACCTGCGAGCCGCCGCGCAGGTAGTAGGGCTTGTCCTCGATATAGATGGAGGTACAGCGGGCCAGGATGGAGAAGGGGAAGCGGTCGGGCGGCATGCCCATGAAGCACCAGTAGGCGTCCAGGCAGCGCTTGAGCTCCTCGCTCTCGAAGAACTCGTCGAGCACCTCCTGGCTGCTCTTGAGGCCGTAGCCGGCCAGGGCCGGGTACTTCTTGGCGAAGAGCGCCTTGGTCAGGAGCTTCTTGAGCGCGGAGGGCTCGCCCTTGGAGGCGGCGCTCGCGGCCATGAAGTCGGCGCTCTCCTTGCTGAAGCGGTAGACCAGGTCGAAGTAGGCGGCTATGGCGCTCGCCTCCGCGGGGAAGCGCCCCGATAGCGCCTTCTCGGCCTCGGCCCGGTCTGCGGGTATGGATACGGATAGGCCGCCCGGCAGGTTGACCTTGAAGAGCGTATCGATCGGTATCCAGTCAATGCCCTGCTCTATGCCGTACTTCCTGAAGAGCTCGCGGAGCGGGCCGGGCTTCTGCGGGCTACCCATGGAGCTGAGCTGGTGCAGGGCGACCTCGAATTCGAAGCGGCCTCGCCGGAAGCTCGTGCCGCAGCCGCCGGGTATGTTGTGCCGCTCCAGGAGCAGTACCCGCGACCCCGCCTGGGCCACGGTGAGCGCCGCCGATAGTCCGCCGTTGCCGGCGCCTATGACGACCACATCGTAATCAGCCATATATACTCCTTACGGGAAGCTAGGCTACAGTGGCACGGCAGGATTCGCCGTAACACGTTCGCCGAATATTGTTCGGTGAACAGACTACAATGGTCTCGCGAAACTGTCAATATATAATTAATTATTTATTGATAAAGACAGGCGAACCACCGATGGTCGGTACGGTACGCCGCCAAGCGCCGAGGAGAGGGAGGAGCGTTCGCTAGATGGATACGGGAACGAACAGGCACCGACAGGCCGTGGCCACGAAGCTTCGCATAACGAAGGCGGCGATAGCCCTCATTAAGGAACGCGGCTACGACGTGGTCACCATCAAGGACATATGCGCCGACGCGGGCATCTCGATCGGCGCCTTCTACCACCACTTCGGATCCAAGGAAGACATAATAAACGTAGGCCACGCCCAGGTCGACGCCATGCTCTCCGAGCGCATCGAGGGCCGATCGCCCGGTGACTGGGACGACGATATCGTGGCCGTCATGCGCGAGACCGGTCGCCTACTGACCGAGCTCGGCTGGTTCTTCATCTCCCAGGCCTATCGCTACATGCTAGGCGCCGCCGACAAGTATACCCTGAGCAGGGAACGGCAGGTCTACGACCTCGTCGTAGGGGCCGCTACCAGGGGAGTGGAGGCCGGGGGGCTGGCGCCGGTCAAGACCGCCGAGGCCTACGCGGACGACATCATACGCTGGGTCAGGGGCATCATCTTCGACTGGTGCCTACGCGAGGGATCCTACGACCTCGGCGAGCGCCTGGAGGCCGACCTGCGACTCCTCCTCAGGGCCATGTCCGCCTAGCTAGTCAGCGTTCGCCGAAGAGGGGCCTCAGGCGCTCGACCGCGCCGGAGAGCTCGCCGGGCTCGGCGAGGCCGCGCAGGCTACGATCGGCGGCCTTCCAGAGCGCCGCTATATCATCGCGCTGGGAGAAGAGCAGGATACCGATATCCTGTCGTGGTCCCGTGCGCCTAGCCACGCTCGGATCGAGCGCGAGCCTTTCGGCTAAATCGTCATAGATGCTCTTCATTACCAACACGCCTCCCCACGCGAGTCTGCGGCCGATAGCGAGTGTACCATGAAAAAAGCGCCGCCCGGCCTTACCGAACGGCGCTCTAAGAATCTTCCGATACCGCTAGACGCTCGCGGCTACCTTGACCTTGGGCCTGACGACGGCCATCACGGCGTCGGCGTCGGCCTTGAAGAGGGTCTCCGAGCCCACGTGCACGGTGGGTCCGCGATCGCAGCGCTCGGAGCAGAACGTAGCGCTCACGTCGACGTAGTCCTGGAGCCCCTCGGCCTCCACCGCGGCCAGGAGGTCTCTCAGGACGGCCTGGCTGCCTTTAAGGAAGCAGCTCGTACCGACGCAGACCTTGACGGAGACCTTCTCGGCCTTGCCGCCCCGGACGAGCGGTATGCTCGTATCCTGGATGCGCTTCTTGCTGGCATAGCGCGTATGGAGGAGCGCGTGCGACTCGTGGCCGCCCGGCTTTCCGCCCAGGATCTCGGCGTAGAACTTGGGCACGAAGGGATTCTCGCTCGCCTCCCTGAGCTCGCGAGCGCCGTCGACGTCGCGCATGCCTTCCTTGCGGCGGGCGACCACGCTGGGATCGTGGCAGATGGGCTGGCCGGCGCCGCCGACGCAGCCGCCGGGGCAGGCCATCACCTCGACGATATCGGCCTTGCGCGTGCCGTCCAGGATACCCTTGGCGACGACCTTGGCGTTGCCGAGCCCCTGGACCACGACCACGGTCAGGTCCTTGCCGCCCACGGACAGCGTAGCCGACCGTATGCCGCCGCCCGGGACCTCGTCCTTGAGCTCGAGGGCCCTGCCGTCGAGCGGATCGACCGGGGCGCCCACGTAGCGGGCTACCGCCTCGGACACGCCGCCCGAGTCGCCGAACACGAGGCCCGCGCCGGTGGCGAAGCCGAAGGGCATATCCATGGAACCCGAGGGCAGGTCCGCGAAGCGCAGGCCGGCCTCCTCTATCATGGAGGCGAGCTCGGCCGTCGTCATGGCGTAGTCGACGAGCCGCTTGCCGTCGCGGCTCAGCTCGGGCCGCGAGACCTCGTACTTCTTGGCCACGCAGGGCATGACGGACACGACGACGACGCGCTTGCCGCTTCCGCGGCGCGACTCGTCCTCGCGGATGATGGAACCCATCATCGCCTGCGGAGACATGCACGAGCTCAGGTTGGGCAGGAGCTCGGGGAAGAACTGCTCGGCGTACTTGACCCAGGCGGGGCAGCAGGAGGTGAAGATGGGCAGGCGACCGCCCTGGGCGGCCCGGGCCTGGAATTCGCCCGCCTCCTCGACGACCGTCAGGTCGGCGCCGAAGGCCGTATCGTAGACCTTGTCGAAGCCGAGCATGCGGAGGGCCGTGACGATCTTGCCGGCGACGTTCTCGCCGGGCCTGGCCCCGAAGCGCTCGCCGAGCGCCACGCGGACGGCCGGGGCGATCTGGGCGACCACTAGGGTGTCCTCGTCGTCTATGGCGGACCAGACCCTATCGACCGGCGAGCGCGGGACTATGGCGGCCGTGGGGCAGACAGCGGCGCACTGGCCGCAGTTGACGCAGTCTACCTCGCCGAGGGACTTCCCGAAGGCCGGCGTGACCACCACGTCGGCGCCTCGGTTGGCGAAGTCTATGGCGCCGACGCCCTGGATCTCGGCGCAGTAGCGGACGCAGTCGCCGCAGAGGATGCATTTATTGGGATCGCGTATCAGGGCCACGGAGCCCTCGTCCAGCGGGCGCTCCTCGCGAAGGCGCTTGAAGCGCGGCTCGCGTATGCCCATCTTGGCCGATAGGTCGCGCAGCTTACAGGTCGCGGAGCGATCGCAGGTAGGGCAGTCCTGCCTGTGGTTGGCGAGGAGGAGCTCCAGGTTCATGCGCCTCATCGACCTGATCTTGGCGGTGTTGGTGCGTATGGACATGCCGTCCTTGGGCGGCACCACGCAGCTGGCGTCGATCTCCTTGCCGTTGATCTCCACCAGGCACAGCCTACAGGCGCCGTAGGTCGACAGCTTGCTATGGTAGCAGAAGGTCGGTATATCGATGTGGGCCTTGCGGCACATCGCCAGGAGGTTCTTCTCACCCTCGATGGGAACCTTGATGCCGTCTATGGTTACGAAGCCGCTCATACGCTCCCCTTCTTGATGGCGTTGAACTTACAGGCGGCGATACAGGCGCCGCAGCGGATACACTTCTCGGCGTCGATGACGTGAGGCTGCCTCGGCCCGCCGCTTATCGCCCCTACCGGGCACTTCTTGGCGCAGGCCGTACAGCCCTTGCAGAGCGCCGCGTCGATGCGCAGGGGCGACAGGGCGGCGCAGTTACAGGTCGGGCAACGCTTATCCACCACGTGCTCCTCGAACTCGGCCCGGAAGTGCTTGAGCATGGACAGCACAGGGTTGGGCGCCGAGGCGCCCAGGCCGCAGAGCGAGCTGGCCGCGACGTTCTCGCAGAGCTCCTCGAGCAGCGACAGCGTCTCGAGCGTGGCGCGCCCCTCGATGATGTCGTCGAGCATGGCCAGGATCTGCTGGGTACCCTCGCGGCAAGGCACGCACTTGCCGCAGGACTCGCGCTGCGTGAACTGCATGAAGAAGCGGGCTACCTGCACCATGCAGGTCGAGTCGTTCATGACGACGAGGCCGCCCGAGCCGACCATGGCTCCGATATCGGAGAGCGAATCGAAGTCCATGGGCACGTCCAGGTGATCCCTGGTCAGGCAGCCGCCGGAGGGGCCGCCGATCTGGACCGCCTTGAAGGCCCCGTTATCGGGCTTGCCGTCCTTATCGAGGACGCCTCCGCCGATATCGAACACGACGCGGCGTAGCGTGGCGCCGAAGGGTACCTCGATGAGGCCGGTGTTTGCCACGTGGCCCGTGAGCGCGTAGGTCTTGGTACCGGGCGAACCGGCCGTACCGAGACGGCGGTACTCGGCGGCGCCCTGGTCGACTATGAACGCGACCTGGGCGAGCGTCTCGACGTTGTTGACGACGGTAGGCATGGCCCACAGGCCCTTCTCCGCCGTGCGCGGGGGCTTGGGGCGCGGCATGCCGCGATTGCCCATGATGGACGAGACCATGGCGCTCGCCTCGCCGCAGACGAAGGCGCCGGCGCCTTCCATGACGCGCAGCTCGAAGTCGACGCCCGAGCCCATGATGTCCTTGCCAAGGAGACCGGCGGCCTCCGCCACCTCGGCGGCGGCGCGCACGCGCTTAACGGCCAGGGGATACTCCGCGCGGACGTAGA